>CAIUSQ010000150.1 GCA_903901905.1 uncultured Actinomycetes bacterium | reverse complement strand
GTTCATGTGACATATATCTTTGGTGATGATCTTGGCTATTTATCAGGAAGAGTCAAAACAACAGGCGAATTAAAGGTTTTAGCGTTTGAGTATGGTCATTTTCGAGTCTATGTTGTCGAAGTTTGCAAGTTATGTGGCTGGAATCATCTCCATATGTCGTATGTATTGGGCGATGGCGCGCCTCGCACTCCACCACGCGAGCCTCGCGATGTGTTGAAATAGAGGAATGGCTAACAAATCCCGAATAAACAAACGAGGCATTATGCGGTTTGTTCCTTCGCTGAAGCAAATTTTTGTAACGGGATTAGTTTTACTTGTCGCGGGAGTAGCAGCCATTGCGATCGCCGTACGAGTTGTTGCAATTCCTCAAGCTAGTGAAATTGCAACCGCCCAAACTACAATCTTGTATTACGACGACGGTGTTACAGAATTGGCGCGCTTAGGTGAAGCTAATCGAGTCTCAATTGCTTTTTCGGAGATTCCACTCGTTGCGCAACAAGCGATGCTGGCAGCCGAAGATCGCGAATTTTACAATCATGGCGGTTTTTCCATTCGAGGAATTTCGCGCGCAGTGATTACAAACCTCAGGGGAGATTCTGGAGCGGGCGGCGGTTCTACCATCACTCAGCAATATGCAAAGAATGCATATTTAACTCAAGAGCGAACACTTACCCGCAAAGCTAAAGAGTTAATTCTTTCAATCAAACTTGAAACTTTGATTAGTAAAGATCAAATTCTGGCTGACTACATGAACACAATTTATTTTGGTAGAAATGCATACGGAATTGAAAGTGCTGCAAAGTTGTATTTTGGTAAAAAGGCAGCAGATTTAAGCCTGACCGAGGCAGCTTTCCTAGCTGCAATTGTGCAAGCTCCTAACGGTTTGGCCCCAGAAAAAAATCTAAGTGGATTACAACAGCGATGGAACTATGTTTTGGATGGAATGGTTTCCCAAGGTTGGTTAAGCCAAGCGGAAAGAGACAGCGCGCAATTTCCTAAATATATCGAAGAGCCACCTGCTCAGACTTTTTCCGGTCCTCAAGGCCATTTGATTGAACAAGTAAGACAGTCAATGTTTGCAAATGGTGTTACCGAAGATCTGATTAATCTGGGTGGCTTGAGAGTTGTTTCAACCTTTAACAAACAAGCTCAAGACGCGATGATTTTGGCGGTAAATGAAGAAGGGCCTAAAGAAAACATCGAGGGGCTAAGAATTGGTGTTGCGTCCGTCCGTCCAGAAACCGGTGAAGTTGTTGCAATGTATGGCGGAGCTGATTACTTAGCGAACCAACTAAACAATGCAACCCAAATGATTGGGCAAGCTGGATCTACCTTTAAACCGTTTACATTGGCAGCGGGAATAGAAAATGGATCATCCCTTTCCACTGCCTTCAGCGGAAAGAACAAAACAAAAGTTGATAATTATGTTGTCGTAAATTACGGTGGCCAGTCGTATGGTGATCGCGTTACTTTGCTAAAGGCAACCGAAAGTTCAATCAACTCTGCTTATGTTGAACTAGCTGAATCAGTAGGCAGAGAAGTTACTCTCCAGGCTGCAATTCGAGCAGGCATACCTGCAGACGCAGTCGGCATGGAACCAAATCTTGCATTTACTTTAGGAACCGCGAGCCCACACATAGTCGACATCGCAGCAGCCTATGCAACTTTCGCATCACGTGGGCTGCAAGCTTCTCCTACATACATAAAGACAATCACCACCGGCTCAGGTGAAACTCTTTACAAGCTAAACCCAAAGCCAGTTCAGGCATTCAGCACAGATGTTGCTGACATTGTGACTTATGCGCTTCAAAAGACGGTTGAAGTTGGAACGGGTAAAGCAGCGAAAGCATTAGGCAGACCGGTTGCCGGAAAAACTGGAACAACTAACGACAATAAGTCAGCACTATTTGCTGGATACACCCCAGAACTAGCAACTGCAGTTTTGTTTGTCAAGGATGGTCCAGACGGGCAACC
>CAIUSQ010000149.1 GCA_903901905.1 uncultured Actinomycetes bacterium | reverse complement strand
TGGATGGAGTTCCACCCTTCAAAACAATTATGTTGCATGGTTTAGTTCGCGATCAATTTGGTAAAAAAATGTCAAAGAGCCGCGGAAATGTAATTGATCCAATTGAGTTTATGGATAAATACGGCGCAGATGCACTTCGATTTACATTGGCACGAGGGGCTAATCCAGGAACAGATCAAGCCTTGGCCGAAGATTGGATCGGCGGATCTAGAAACTTTGCCACAAAGCTTTGGAATGCAACCAGATTTGCAATGATCAATGGTGCAACAGTTGAAGGTGAGCTACCACCGCTTGAAAGTTTAAATGCCATAGATAAATGGATATTGAGTCGTTGGTCGCAAACTTGCTCAGAAGTTACCGAACTATTTGAAAACTATGAGTTCGCTCGTGCTTGTGAAACTTTGTATCACTTTGCTTGGGACGATCTCTGTGACTGGTATTTAGAGCTTTCTAAGGAAACTTTTGCTTCAGGGGATTCTGCACATTCACAAAGGGTTTTGGGATATGTCCTTGATCAACTATTTCGCGTAATGCACCCGGTAATGCCATTTATTACAGAGCAACTGTGGACTGCATTAACGGGGCAAGAAAGCCTGGTTACTGCCAAATGGCCTAAAGCTCAAAGTTCACATGTTGATAAAAAGGCCGAAGAACTCGTAGCTCAATTGCAAGAGATTGTTACCGAAGTGAGACGATTTAGAAATGACCAGGGAATTAAGACTTCACTTAAGATTCCTGGTCGTTTTATAGCACCTGCCCATATTGCCAAATATGCATCTGCCATGGCATTTGTTGTGCGCATGGAACTTGGTGAAATTACAGCCAGCGCAAAATGTGAAGCAGCAGGTGTCGTTGTTGAGTTCGATCTAACGGGCTCAATCGATGTTGTCGCAGAGCGTCTACGTTTAGAAAAAGATCTGGCAACTGCAAATAAAGATAAGCAGACTGCCGAAGTTAAGTTGAATAATCAGGGGTTTATGGCAAAAGCTCCAGAAAATGTTGTTGTTGAGATTCGTGAACGATTAGAAAAGACAACGTCTGACATTGCCAGAATCACCGCGGCGATTGCTGGTTTACCAAAGGCATGATTATTTCTCCAGATGATCAAGAGCGCATTGATGCTATTGAAAAAGAATTATTAGCTCGCTGGCCAGAAAGCCGTATAGCTCCTTCGATTGAACGAATTGCAGCTCTTGTAGATATTTTAGGTTCACCTCAGTTGACCTATCCAACGATTCACGTTGGTGGCACAAATGGAAAAACGACAACTACTCGCATGATCGATGCTTTACTTTTTGCTCATGGCCTTCGAACTGGTCGGTTTACAAGTCCACATCTTGAAACTTATTTGGAGCGAATTGCAATAAACGGGCAATCAATTGATCCAAAAGAGCTGATTTTTTCATACAACGATATTGCAGCGTATTTAGATCTAATGGATGAAAAATTCGAACATCCCATCTCATTTTTTGAAGCTATTACGGCAATCGCATTTGTTGCCTTTGCCGAACACCCAATTGATGTAGGTGTCATCGAAGTTGGTATGGGCGGACAATGGGATGCAACAAATGTTGTTGAAGCAGATGTTTCAGTCATCATGCCAATCGGTTTTGACCATATGGAGTACTTAGGAAATACGCTGCATGAAATTGCATCAACAAAGGCCGGCATTATCAAAGAAAATGGTTTTATTGTTTTGGCTCAACAAGAGCCAGAGGCGGCTAAAGAGTTAATTCGCAAAGCTGCAGAAGTTGGCGCAGATGTTGTGCGAGAGGGAATTGAGTTTTCTGTTACATCCAGAGCTATTGCAGTTGGTGGACAACTCTTAACTATTCAGGGCGTCAATGAAACTTACGAGGAAATTTTCCTTCCACTTCATGGTCGCCATCAGGCATCAAATGCCGCCGCTGCACTTGTTGCAGTAGAGGCGTTCTTTGGTGATCAACCACTTGATATCGACGCTGTGCGCTCTGGGTTTGCATCCGTGCTTTCACCGGGTCGGTGCGAAGTAGTGCACAGAGATCCAACGATCATCTTAGATGCAGCCCACAACCCTCACGGGGCAAAGGCGTTAGCAGAAACACTTCGCAGCGAATTTAACTTTGACGAGATCATCGCAGTTGTTGCAGTCTTAGGCGATAAAGATGCTGCAGGGATTTTTAAAGAACTTGAACCTATTGTTGATCATGTAATCGTGACGCAGAGTACATCAGAGCGTGCAATGCCATCTTCTGAGGTTGAGAAAATCGCATCATCCATTTTTGGCGTAGACCGAGTCTTTGAGGTTCAGGATCTTTTTCATGCTATAGATAAAGCGATGAGTGATTCAGTTCGCCCCTTAAGTGAGGCAACGGTCGGAATAATAATCACAGGATCTGTTGTTACAGTTGGACAAGCTCGGACCTATTTAAGAAAGAAGTTTGCTCAATGAAAATTCTGGGAGCATCTGTATTAATTGCTGAGAGCATGACAATGGGATTTGCAATTCTTTTAATTATGAAAGATCACTCGCAAGCCGCA
>CAIUSQ010000148.1 GCA_903901905.1 uncultured Actinomycetes bacterium | reverse complement strand
TTATATTTGCGAGGAAGAGATACTCCCCATTCAACAACATTGACATCTAGCAATGGGGATCTGAGTTCAAGACTGTTAGCCATGGTTGCAATATCTACTTTTACTAGTAAATCACCTGGCAGGTAGGCGCTTAAGTCTGAACGAATCATTCGATCAAAAGATGAATGTTTTCCAGATGTAAACTGGTTTTCGCGAGCAGACTCTGCCGCATTACTTTGGAAACTTGAGCTCAACAATGTTGTTAATTCATGAGGTTGAGTCAGAGATAAAATTGAGCTATATCTAACTGCTAATGAATCCTTAGAAGAAAGTTGCGACCCAACGCGATTGATCTTACGTGTGTTGCCTAAGGATTGCTTTCCAAGAAAATTTAATCCCCCGCGAGCAAGTCCAAGGAAAGGGTTTAATTCTTGCATTACAGGGGTGGCCAAATAACGGTCATATCCACCAAATACTTCGTCGCCTCCATCCCCACCTAATGCAACAATCAAGTTTTCACGCGCGAATTTGGCCAATAAATACGTTGGCACAATCGAGGAATCTGCAAAAGGCTGGTCCAATACATGAGAAATCTTTTCAACGACCAAGGCTGGATCTGGACTAAGAATCTCTTCATGATGGTTAGTGCCAAGGTAGTTGGCCACCTGCTTGGCATGGTGAGCCTCGTTAAATTGTGCGCTATGAAAACCTATTGAGTAGGTTTGCACCTTTTCGCTCATCAATTTAGCCATGTAAGCGGTAACCACGGTCGAGTCATAGCCGCCGCTTAAGAATGACCCAAGAGGGCGCTCGGAAATCAAACGACGAGATACCGCTTCCTCAATGAGCTTCTTTGTTACTTCCAGAGCCTCTTCGTATGAGATTTGTACTTTGGATTCAAAGTCTGGTTCCCAATATTTTTTAGTCTGTGTCTTTCCCTCGTGCCAACTTAGAACCGATGCTGGAGGCACCTGAGAAATCTCGTTAAAAGCAGAGTTAGGAGAATTGATATAGCCGTATTGCATGACTTCGGCAACCATTTCGGTGCGCAGCGTGCGATCTGGGCGTGCCAACATCAATGCTCGAACTTCTGATGCGAAAAATAGTGTTCCGTCCGTTAGTTGCGAGATCCACAATGGCTTTTTACCCATGCGATCTCGGATCAAATGAAGTGAATTATCGCGAGCGTCGTGAATAGCAATTGCAAACATGCCGTTTAGTTTGTTGATGAAATCAAGCCCGAATTCGAGGTAAAGATTGATTACTACTTCAGATTCACTGGAATCACGGAAATGGACTCCACGCTGTTCTAACTCAGACCTTAATTCCCGGTAATTATAGATTTCACCATTCCACACAATGTTGATCAATTCGGAAGCATCTGCTGCTGGTTGTTTACCTGCCGCGATTTCGACAATGGCCAAGCGGCACATTCCCAGGCTAATTCCTTGGTTTAGGAAGGTTCCTGTGTCATCTGGACCGCGGTGCTCAATAGATTTAAGTTGAGCATCAAGAAGTAAT
>CAIUSQ010000147.1 GCA_903901905.1 uncultured Actinomycetes bacterium | reverse complement strand
GTATCGAAGAGTGTACTGATGAAGGATTTGAGGCATCACCAAGTGCAGAACTTTATGGTTCCGGTGCGTCTCTTACAACCACGCCATGGACTGTATCAACAACTTCTGTATTGAATAACAATTTCTGTCAATGGTCTGCAAAGTATGAGATAAAGATTCCTCTTGGGATGACTCCTACATATGGAGGCGTCACATATAGATGGACTGGCCCTCAACTGACTCATACATTGGTCATTCCAGAAGTTGAATAATGCGGGATAAGCAGCTTAACCTGTTGTAATAGATAGTTCATGAGACCAGAAACCCAGTGGGTAACTCCTACTGGGTTTCTGGCACGAACGAGGAGCTTTGAAGATTAAAAAAATTCTTAGTGCTCTCGTGATGCTGATAGTTGCAGTCTCTAGTGTCATAGCCTCGGCCAATAGTGCTCATGCTCAAGGTGGTTTTTTTCTGAGAGTGCTTCCTGATTCATCCAGGGAATGGTCTAATAACTCAAAATTGTGGGTTGTGGCTGCCCCAGGCGAAAAAAGCATACGTCGATTTACTGTTTCAAATACCACGGCTAAATCAATTGATGTGGACCTTAAACTAGGTGGGGCAAGAATTCTGGATGGAGTTATTAGCTTCGACAAAGATGCCAAGCTTCAATCTGAAGGTTTTGCGTCATTTTCTGAGAATCCTGTGAAACTTTCGCCCAACGAGCAAAAAGTGATTGAGGTTATCTTTTCTGCACCACGCGGCGCAGATTCATTTGCGGAGGATGGATATCTTGTAGCAAGTATTGCCGGAAAAAATGTGTCATCGAAGAGTGGCCTGCAAGTTGTTTTACCTACTGTATATCAATATGCCTACCCGATGTTTGTCGGCGTAGGCAACTACGCAGAGTATAGATCGAACTTTGAAATTGTAGATGTGGATGGGTACGTAAACTCAAAGGGAAACGCACTCCGAGTTTTCTTGAAGAATACGGGAAAGATACCAATTCTTGTCAAAGGAGATGTAAGTTTTCAAGATGCTACCTTTGGTGGACCAGTACTCGGGCCCTTCGAGTTTAGTACTTCACGAATTTCCCCTGGGCAAACCGCATTCGCGGCAATTCAGTTACCTGAAACCATTACTGAGGTTAAGTGGAAAATCTTCACCAAGGCGACAGTCGGCATTAACACCCAAACTAGAATTTTTGAAAAAAACCTTTCATTCACTGGGCTTTCTCTCTTTGCGCGAGTCATCCAGTTCACATTAGCTGGACTCTCACTCTTAGGTATTTTCTGGTCGTGGAAGCAGTTCAGACCGTCAAAACGTCAGGGAGGAGTCTCGGACGGCTCACCTGTGCGTACAAACCGTCTTCGTGCTCGCTTCAGAAAGGTTAGAGAGAGAAGGGTTGGTGACCTCGACTATGACACAGATGCCTTCATTTCAAAACTGATTGATGAGATACGCGAGGAGTCTGATAAGGCACTTCATGCGAGTAAGGTGAAAGTTGCAACTGGGAGAAAACCAGTAAAGAAAATAGCTACGCAGAGCAAAAGGGTTGCGAAGGGGACTAAGAAATGAAATCTTCTTCCAACGGACGCAAATGTCTCGCACTGCTTCTTGGCCCGGTATCTGCTGTGGCGTTAGCTAGCGCCCTTAACTTTTCTTTTGCTTTTGCAGAGCCTTATGTTCCACAAGCGACCACTCCGGTTGCGGAATTTGGGACTGGTGCTGAGGTGCCAGTTCCTCCATGGTGCGCCTGGAATTCTTCGATACCTGAAGATGTCATCTTGGCTTCCGTTGATGATCCTCTTGGAATCATTACATACAGAGGCGATGTGGTCGATTTGGCTTTTAGCAGTGATTGGAATTACACCTACGTTGGTGGAGAAGTTGGCCGTACAACCAAGGCTGGAGCAAGCAATTGTTCTTGGTTCGGAGAACCTGCGTTTGGGTCACGACTGGATGTAGAAATTGATAGCAATAGCTTTATTGCCTATATCGTGAACGCT
>CAIUSQ010000146.1 GCA_903901905.1 uncultured Actinomycetes bacterium | reverse complement strand
GCCTTGGCTGTGAAATCTACCTCCTCTTACTTCGAGCTCGTTCAAAGTAAGAGGGTAGAGTTCTCATATGGCCGAAAAGCATGAACTACATCAAAAAGGGTTACGCCTTACTCCGCAGCGCGAGCTAGTTCTCTCTGCCGTTCGCTCCCTTGGCCATGCAACACCAGAGGAAGTTGCAGAGAAAGTTCGCTCAACCCATCCTGGAATTAATCTTTCAACGGTTTATCGCAATCTAGAAACATTAGAAAACGTTGGCCTTGTTCAACACACACACTTAGGACATGGTGGTGCTACTTATCACGCAGCCGAAGAGTTAACTCACCTTCATCTGGTTTGTGGAACATGCGGATCTGTTGGAGATGCCCCTATTGATACCGCTGCCAATTTTGTAAATGCATTGGCAGATGACTTTGGTTTTAAGACAGATGTGACTCACTTTGCAATTTATGGCACCTGCGCAACATGCGTAAAACCAGCGACAAAATAAGCTCGCATTAAAGATTGTCTACGAAGGCGGTAGATTAGGAACATGAGCGCTGTTCTAGTCGAAGATGGTCCCGATAAAGGCGCCGTATGGCATTTCGGTGAACCTGTAAAAGAACAACGCGCGCTTGAAGCAGGAACTGCTTGGGCAGATCTTTCTCATTACAACATCATTGGCGTTAGCGGCGTAGATCGATTGCAATGGTTACACGATCTAACAACGCAGTTTGTTAGCGATTTAGAACCGGGTCTCTGGAAAGCAGACATGATCCTGGATGCACGTGGTCATATTGAGTTTCAATTCAATATCGTCGATGACGGGCAAACATCTTTTCTTGTATTAGATCCTGGCTATATTGATCAGTTAATTGAGTATTTAACAAAGATGAAGTTTATGTTGCGTGTTGATGTGCGTGATGCCAGCAGTGAATATGCAGTTCTTCGCGCACCCGGAATGCCAAATGAAATTGGCGGGCCATTTGCATTAGTACCGCGGGCAGAAGTAGAAGAAATGAAAAAGACTTTCGGTGGCGTTGCAACACAAGTTGGCACATGGGCACTTGATGCAGAGCGCGTAGCAGCAGGGCGACCACGTATTGGATTTGAAACAGACCACAAGTCGATTCCAAATGAAATCGGCGTTTTACACGGCGCTGTGCACATGAAAAAAGGGTGTTATCGCGGTCAAGAGACAGTTGCCAAGATTTACAACCTAGGCAATCCTCCCCGTCGTATCGTCATGTTGCACCTTGATGGAAGTGATGTTGGTTTTCCTGCAACAGGGACTGCAATTGAAAATGATGGCGTTAAAGTTGGATTTATTGGAACAGTCGCCCGTCACCACGAACTTGGCACGATAGCTTTGGCAATTGTTAAACGAAATACGCCAACAGATGCAACGCTAACAATCGATGGCATCCCCGCCTCACAGCAGGTGATTGTTTAACCGCTATCCTTAAACCATGGAGTTGTTTACATCTGTGGTCCTTGCTTTAGCGGCAATTGCGATAGGTGTAGCGCTCATTGTGTTTGCTTTTACTGGTCGCCAATCTAAAGCGCGGCGAAACAATAACTGGAGGCAAAATCCATAATGGTTTTTCAAATCCCTGAAGGTTTACATCAAGAGTTAAATCCATTGGCCTGGATGGTTGGAACATGGCGCGGCAAAGGGCGCGGTGAGTATCCAAACATTGCTCCATTTGAGTTTGCACAAGAAGTTGTCTTTAACCATGACGGGCGTAATTTTCTCAACTATTTTTCTCGTTCTTGGATCATCGATGCCGACGGTGAAATCGTTAGACCTGCAGCATCAGAGGTGGGCTTTTGGCGCGTGCAACCAAATAACATTTTAGAAGTTGTTATCGCCCACAGCACAGGAATTAGCGAAGGTTGGGTTGGCACATATGACGGACCAAAGATTCAATTAGTTCTAGATCGTGGCTACGCCGCGCCATCTGCAAAAGTTGTTTCAGAGGGAATCCGTTTATACGGTTTAGTTGCCGGAGAACTTTTCTTTGCATACGACATGGCTGCCGAAGGTAGCGAATTGCAGGCCCACATTTGGTCTTCACTTGAACGCCAAAGCGACTAACTAATGCTGGGTGAAGTTTTAGCAGAGGTAACACGCAGCGGTGTTGTCGAATCTGTTCATGCCGGGCACATCGTTGTTCTTACAGCTGATGGGTCAGTAGAGTTTCAAAAGGGTGATCCGACGCTAAATGTTTACTCAAGATCCTCACTCAAATCAATTCAAGCATCTGCAATGGTTCGATCTGGTTTAGATTTAGAACCACGTTTACTAGCACTTGTCTGCGCTTCACATGCTGGAACACCAATGCACCAAAACGGTGCGTTAGAGATTTTAGCTAAAGCTGGATTAGATCAAGGCGCGTTGCAGTGCATGATAGATCGCCCATTAGATGAAGAGCTTCGAAGAACACAAGATGCAACTCGTCTTGCAATGAACTGCAGCGGTAAGCATTCTGGGATG
>CAIUSQ010000145.1 GCA_903901905.1 uncultured Actinomycetes bacterium | reverse complement strand
TGCGCCTTTTCCACGTTCGCCCCAAACATCAATCTCGCCTTGATGCAGCTTTGCATCCTCTAAAGCGATTGAAAGCCCGAGACCTGTTCCTCCGGTACTTCGAGCGCGTGAACTATCGGCCCGCCAGAATCTTTCGAATAACATCTTTCTATCTGTGTAATTAAATCCACTTCCATAATCTCGCACTCCGATGGAAACCTCATTCTCGGTTTCGACGATTCGAATATCAATATTGTTATTTTCACGATGATCAATCGCATTTGAAACTAAGTTTCGGATAATTCTTTTAATTCGGCGCGGATCTACATCGACCATAATTGGTGAATTAGGCGCTTGTAAAATAATCATGCGATCTTGACTTGGATGCACATAGTCGATTGTTTCTTTAACAAGTGCGACTAGATCCGTTTCTTCTATCTCCAAAACTGCTGCTTGAGCATCGAATCTGCTAACTTCAAGAAGATCGGTAAGCAGAGATTCAAATCTCTCAATCTGTGAAATAAGAAGTTCTGCGCTTCGAGCAACTGTGGGTTCAAAACTATCTCTTGTAGCAAAAATAACCTGCGAAGCCATTCGAATAGTTGTGAGAGGTGTGCGTAGCTCGTGCGAAACATCGGAAACAAATCGCTGCTGCAGCTTCGATAAATTTTCAAGTCTTGAAATCTGTTGCTGGAGTGAAACTGCCATTTCGTTAAATGAATACCCCAAGCTTGCAATTTCATCTTCGCCTTGGAAATCCATTCGCAGATCTAGGTTTCCCTTAGTGAGTTCTTCGGCAACTCTTGCGGCATCTTGAATTGGTGCAATCAAACGTCGCATTGCAAAGTATGTAGTTAAGCCAATGAGCAAAGTAAGTGCTACGCCAGCAAGCAACAGGTAATTGAAGATTAGGCTCATGGTTTTCTCCTGCTGAGCCAAACTGAAAATTACATAGAATTCATACTTTCCAACACCGGAAATTGTTAAATCATTACCAACCACAATTGCGGGCTCAACTCTTCCATCTAAATAAACCATATTCGTTCGCTCCCACTGCGTCGTATTTGTTTTACGTGTGGTCTCTCTAAACGAAATGGGTATGGAATTTGGATTTAACTGATTTGATGTGCCATCGAACTTAAATGTCTTATCAATATTTGAAAATGAAAAGACGGCAACTTCTTTAGCCGCGCTTTCGTAAGTTTTTGGAGGCAAGGCCAGAATGTCATCGAAGACCAGGGTTAATGCCGCTTTGTCTTGATACTTGGAAAAACTCAACTGAATCTGGGTATTGCGGGCAGTTGACTGCGCATCCAATATAGATAGCTTTAACTTTTCATCAAAAATTCCTGAAGATACCCGACTAAATAGCGCTGAACCTAAAAGCCAGATCAAAATAATTGATAGGGCAACAATCGTTCCGGTTACTCGAAAAACTAAAGAGGAACGCCAAGCTTTCAGGGGAGTTTTCACTGGGAACTTCCAGGAACACCAGCCTTATATCCAACTCCTCTTACCGTAATAATTATTTTAGGGTCTTCAGGATTGAGCTCTATCTTTGATCTAAGCCTTTGAATGTGGACATTTACTAATCTGGTATCTGTTGCTGGTCGATAACCCCAGACCTCACTTAATAGCGCTTCACGTGAAAACACTCGGCCCGGCTCTTTCGCAAGGGCAACGAGTAGATCAAATTCAAGGCGAGTAAGTGCGATTACTTGGCCATCTCTAATAATTGAATGTTCGATTTGATCAATCTTTAAATTACCAATGAACAGTTCAGAATTTACCTCGGTCATGCTGCGGCGCAACCGAACTTTCATACGTGCAACAAGTTCTAATGGGTCGAATGGTTTGACCATGTAATCATCTGCACCAGCTTCGAGGCCAGCAACAACATCTTGCTTGTCGCCCTTTGCTGAGAGCATCACGATTGGAACCATTGAAACTTCGCGAATTAATTTACATACTTCAACGCCATTTAAACCTGGAAGCATCACATCTAATAAAATTAAATCTGGATTTTGTGATGTAAAAAGCGCCATTACTTCATCGCCGCGATTTACTAAATCCACTTCGTAACCGGCACCGGTCAGCACGATGCCAAGCATCTCTGCTAGATCTTGATCGTCAT
>CAIUSQ010000144.1 GCA_903901905.1 uncultured Actinomycetes bacterium | reverse complement strand
TGGGGCATTCTCCATTATGTTTGCTTCCTTCATAGCCTCATCAGCAGCCTGCTTTTCAAGTGCTGTCTTAGGTATGTATGGAGCTTCTTCTGTTCCTGAACCTTTTGCTCTGCTTGAGTCATACTCCTGCATCTTGCCAGGTTCTGGTCTGCCTTTAACTATGGGTGATCTGTGACCACATTGAGATATACCACCAGAGTTTGGTATAGGCATTTTTGATAGCACTTCATCAAAGAACTCTTGAATGAGAACGCCAGCTCGCTTGTAATCCCTAGGGAATGCAAGCAGGCGATACTCATCAACAATTCGTATGATTGCTGGTATCAAAGAAGGATCAAAGAAGATATCTCTGAATCCTTGCCTTACCTCAACGGGTAAGTATCTGCGACCACGCACTACCACGTAGTTACCTATAGCTTCTTCAGGCTTATCGGCTAAGAACCGTAAGACTGTTGCTTCTAGGAACGGCATGATGCTTGGGTACCTAGCACATAGTAAAGTATCTATACGTTGATCTTCCAAGATGTTGAATGCTTGAAATAGATCTTTCTGTATAACTTCTTGTACTAGGTCTGTACCCTTGCGGGGCGTGTATAGGTGGTGAGCTAGCTCGTGATAATTCAAGCCAGTCACTTGCGTAAGCGTTTCCATATCTAACTCAGTGATGTACTGAGCATTCAAGGTAATGGATGCGCCATCAGACCAAGCCGGAGCTGGGCCATCATTTACTACGTTTACTACGAGTGGGTCACCAGTAAGGATGCGATCTGCACCTTGGTATACTCGTGCAAGCGTACCTAAACGTAAAGCACGTACTTGAGCTTTTTCACTCCGTGCTTTGTCTTGGTAACCGTTTTCTACTTTATCGTTATACATTGCTTACCCCTTAGTTAGATGGAGTATTTGATGACAACCAGTTTTCAGCTTCTTGAGCTATGTGCTCTGATAAGCCTTCAGATTCGGCTGGATGTTCTTGCACTACTTCCTTCTCAATCAAGTTAAATTCATCCTTGATATTGTGCTCGTGAGTAGTAAAGACCAGGCGTACTTTCTCCTGCTCATCAAACTCAAAGTGAGCAATGAAGTTATCGACAGCGAACTCATAACTGTAGATGCTTATAAGCTGTTCAAGCTCCATAAGCATGTTAGTTGATACCGGTGTCTCAAACTCACCCTTAGCTGCTTCACTACGTAATTGACGGGCAATTACATGAACAGCCTTAGACTTGATCAACTTGGCTTCCACCTTATCGTCATAGTCCCAAGGAAGTTGAATCACAAAGCGGTTTCTGAATGCAAAGTTCAAAGGTGTAGTACCAATGTAGTTTGGATTCATAGTCGCAAAGATTGTGAGGTCTTTGTGGGCCTCAACAGTCTCGCCTTTGTGATCGAGTAGAATCAAGCAACGTCGTTCATCAAGTAATGAATACAAGACGGTGTAGATTTTAGGGCTGATGAAGTTAACCTCGTCAAGACAGAGAACACCACCATTTCGAACGACATCAGTTACTGGGCCATCGATCCAGCAGATACCGCCATTACCATCGGGAATATACTTACCGATTAGTTGGCTTGGCTCTAGTGCTGCGTTACCAGATACAGTTGCCATACGAAGTTTTCTACTAGCAGCCCATGCCACGACAGCTGAAGTCTTACCTGGACCGGTTGGGCCATAGATAAGAACGTCATGCTTGTGGGCACGCGATTTGTCAAACACTTCAAAGTCTTGATGACCTGAAAGTTCACGATTGACATATCGATTGGCACGCTCAATTGGAGGTACAGTTGCGAGACTTACAGCGAATACTGGAGTCTGTGCGATTGTTTGTGTTGGTTGAGTCGTTTGCTGTTGAAGAAATGGTGAAGATGTTGTAGTGCGAAGGTCTATAACTAGACTATCAAGCCACACATCTTGCGCCTCGACTTTGCTATACAGTTCACGAATACATTCTTTACTCATCTCTTCTGCTCCCCAAGGGAAGTCATAAGGTGATGTTTTGAGGTGTGCATTGACTGCTTTTGTCATTAACACTGGCGCATAACCATTTTCATTTAATGCGTCAGTATCTTTGTCAGTCAGGCGAACACCTGAAGGAATGTGGGTAACTAATTCAGAGTCATCAATGCTGTTAAGCACTGTCTCTAAATCAGTCTCGTCCCATCTATTGCCAAAGCCTTTGTTACCATTGCTTAGGCGTGAATAGATGCGAACTGTTTCACCATGAGGAACCATCATCACTTGACGATAGTCTTCCCCCATTGTCGGCGTATACGTTTCTACGAATACCGCGATCTTCGACATGTTATACCTTCCTCTTTTTTGCTAAGTCAACCACCGAGTGTGGTTAACCGCGTGCGTGATAGGGACTTGAACCCTGATGTATGCCTTTCACGCCGAGGAAAACTAATCGTCCTCATCATTTAGTAGGTTGTTCCTAGCTAATACGGTGAGTTCATAAGACACTGTCTTAGGTTCACTCCATTTAGTTATTATGTCTAGCAACACGCCGTCATCCTCAGCAGTTTCTATAATTACTTTGGCTGCATTACAGGCTTCTTCTATAAACCTCATTTTTTCTGAGGCATTAAAAGCATCGCCTTCATCATCTAAAAATCCACTTGCCATATCCTTCTCCTTTGTATGTTGAGAAGCCCCAAGGCTACGCGCCGATAAACAGACACGCAATAGCCTTGGGGCTTGGTAAGTTGCTTATTGTTATTTACTGAATTAGGGCTTAATACATCTCACAATGTACATTGGAGACCTTCGCTGCACCTTTTCGTTCCTGCGAATACATGACGGTGATATAGTGTCCGGTCGTATAATATAGGTAGGTGTGTGACCCGCTTGATTTGCTGCAGCATTACGGGGCTCGACCAGTGTTCAATACGCCTTATGTTCAACCCGGAATTCCGGTCATACTAATTGGGTGAGAAGAAGTTGTATCAGTTTCCTAATAGAAACCTACAATAAACTACTTCTTTTAACAATTAAGCGAGGGGACTTTTCGTCACCTAGTGACTCCCACTCCCGTGCTTAACTACTGATTAACTGAACGCTTCCGTTCGTTAACCAATTCTTCTCTTTCTTCTTCTGACTTACCGCCCCAGATGCCGTAGATCTCTGGCACTGATAGTGCATGTTCAAGGCACTCTACTATTACTGGGCAAGACTTACATATGGCGATGGCTTGTTTGTTGCGGGCTCTTCTTGATTCACCACGTTCATGTGGTTCATGAAAAAAGGCATTTGTATCTACTTGTCTGCACAGTCCTTGCTCTTGCCATATCCAATTGTCCATAACTGGTTTAGGCAAGGTGATGTGTGTTATCGGTTTACTAGGCATAACATTCCCCTCAGATAAAGGAAGAAAGTAGAGACGCCAACGCTTACTGTTAGATCGTACAAGGAACTTGAAAAACACATAATGTGGGGGAACCACGAATTACATGCGTTTATAGGCAGCAATTGTTTTTAATGCTTAGCCTGTGGGAGTAGTGTCCCCATGGGATACCCACAGATTTCAGAAATAATTATGTCTCTACCTTCTTCGCGCTCGCAGAGGGATTTGCACCCTCCAAGTAACCTTAGTTACTCAGTCCTTCTACGAGCATGCCCGCATGCGTTACGTTTCTTATAGCGTATCCGTCTGATATGCTCCGTTCCCGCACCGCTTTCGCCGTTCCCTTCGGTCTCCACATGCGTGCTTAGGGTAGCCCCTTCGTATTTTGTTAATACGGAAAGAGGAGTTCTATTTAGTTTTGGTAGTTGGGCGTTTGGATGGCGTTGTTTGTG
>CAIUSQ010000143.1 GCA_903901905.1 uncultured Actinomycetes bacterium | reverse complement strand
ATTGCAAGCTCTGCAATTGTTGTGTGGTCATCGGCTGGACGGTCAAAAGTTGATGCAATAACTTCACCCTTAACAGAGCGTTGCATATCTGTTACTTCTTCTGGACGCTCATCAACTAGAACAACCATTAAGTGACACTCTGGATTATTCGTTGTAATTGCGTTAGCAATCGACTGTAGAACCATTGTCTTTCCAGCCTTCGGAGGAGAAACAATTAGTCCGCGTTGACCTTTACCGATTGGCGCAATCAGATCAATAACGCGAGTAGTAAGAATGTTTGGTTCTGTTTCAAGACGCAGACGCTCCTGTGGATACAAAGGAGTAAGTTTTCCAAACTCAACGCGATTGCGTGCCTCATCAGGTGTAACCCCGTTAACTGTTTCAAGAGTAATCAGCGCATTAAATTTCTCTTTGCGCTCACCTTCACGAGGTTGGCGAACTTGTCCTGTAACAACATCACCTTTACGCAGTCCATTCTTTCGAACTTGCTGCAATGAAACATAAACATCGTTTGGACCTGGCAAATATCCACCAGTTCGAATAAATGCATAACTTTCGAGAATATCTAGTAGACCCCCAACAGGAACAAGAACATCATCCTCGCTCAATACTGGTTCGCGTTCTTCTCTTGGTCCACGATCACGATTGCGGTCACGGTTGCGATTGCGACCCTGACGATCATTACGATCGAATCGATCACGACCTCCACGATCATTGTTTGACGATGGTGCTGAGTCTTCTTCATCGTCAGAATCTTGGGAATTACCTTTTGGCTTAGAATCTTTTTTGCGGTTATTACGTGCTTCGCGGCGGGCTTCACGTTCGGCCTTTGCTTCTTCACGATTTTTTGCTTGCAATCCCGCAATCGCATCAACTAACGCGTCCTTCTTCATTTTCGCCGCGCCTTCAACACCTAACTGTGTTGCGACCGTCTTCAACTTAGGAAGGGTCATTGCTGCAAGCTCTGGACTGTTTGAGCGTACTGGTTCTATCTCTGTTGTCATCATTTTCTTTTCGCTATTGGCTTCGGTTTTTTATCTAATCAAAAGAGCCGATTGGTTTGTACCGACTGGATTTCAACCGACTAGATTAAAAACTGCGTAAGCCGTGGATTTTTTGCTGTGATTATCTGATGTGTTACTGGCTGCTAGATGAGCCGTTCAGATGAGTAAAGGTTAGCAGTGCAAAGCCGTAATTCGCAAAATTAAGCAGAAATTGCAGTTACGCCTGTGCGAGAAATTCCTAATGTACGCATGACAAAGCGCTCACCTGCCGCTCTTTCTAGTTCTACCGCCTCATCTTCTGCCCCTGTGCGAAGCACCAAAACTGATGGGCCGGCACCGGAGATAAAGGCTGCAACCCCTGCGCTTCGAAGTTTTGTCATTAGGGCAAATGAGTGAGGCATCGCATCTTGGCGATAACTTTGATGCAAATAATCCTGGGTCGCACCCAGCAACAAATCTGGTCGACTTTGCAACGCTTGGACCAATACGGCTGTATTCGATGAATTACGGACTGCGTCAATATGAGGAATGCTCTCTGGCAACATTTTTCGAGCTTTAGATGTTGAAAACTCTGTAGCCGGGATAAAGGCCAGTGCGCTAATTCTTGGATCAACTTCAAAGTTTAATGACTGTGCAATTACTGAACCACGCTGATTTTCTTGCCAGGCAATATTTGCATTTCCAAAAATTGCAGCTGAAACGTTATCTGGGTGGCCTTCCATTTCATTGGCAATATTTAGCATTGCTTCCAGTGACATTTTTTCTTGACCACCAAGTACTAAAGAGCGAGCCAAAAAGAGTCCACCGACAATTGCTGCAGCAGATGAACCAAGTCCGCGCCCATGTGGAATCACATTGAGTTGGCGAAGTGCTATTCCGCGGGGGCGTCCTCCCAAAAAATCAAAACCTTTATACATTGCTTTAATAACTAAATTCTTATCAGTTGTTGGAACATTTTCTGCACCTTCACCAGTGACATCAACATCAAAGCCTGGCTCATCCATAACTTGTGCGATGTATCGATCATAAATATTAAGCGCTAATCCAAGGCAATCAAAGCCAGGACCCAAGTTGGCACTTGATGCAGGAACCTGAACTTGAATTGGTTGTGCTTTAAATGTCGGTTTCATTTTATGCAAGTCCTAATGCTTTTGCAGCAACTTTTGCATTTACTGGAACCACTACGGGCTTTTTTGCAGAATCAAGGGCATAAGGAATGTCTTTAAGTCCATGGCCTGTCACAGTGATCACAATAGTTTTACCTTGAGGCAACTTTCCTGCTTTTTTGTACTTTAAAAGCCCAGCAAGTCCGGCCGCAGAAGATGGCTCAACGAAAATTCCCTCTTTAGCGGCAATTAGACGATATGCCGAAAGGATTTCTCGGTCAGTTACAGCATCGATTACTCCGCCGGAACTATCTCGAGCTTCAATAGCTTGCTGCCAAGAAGCAGGATTTCCGATTCGAATTGCTGTAGCAATTGTCTCTGGATTCTTAACAATTTTGCCCTTAACGATTGGAGCAGCACCTGCTGCTTGAAAGCCATACATCATTGGTAGTTTCTCAGACATATTGTCTTTGTAATACTCTTTGTAGCCTTTCCAATATGCAGTGATATTTCCTGCATTTCCAACAGGTAAAGCGTGAATGTCTGGGGCATTACCCAAAAGATCCACGACCTCAAAACTTGCAGTTTTTTGTCCTTCAATTCGATATGGATTTACAGAGTTAACTAGGGCAACTGGATAGTTTTCTGAGAGCTCTTTAGCTAGTGTTAAACAGTCATCAAAGTTTCCGTTAACCTGCAAAATAGTGGAGTCATGAATAACTGCCTGGGCCAACTTGCCCATTGCAATTTTTCCTTTTGGGATTAAAACAGCTGGGCGCATCCCGGCTTTAACTGCATACGCAGCAGCTGAGGCTGAAGTATTTCCAGTTGATGCACAGATGACAGCTTTTGCACCATCTTCTGCTGCCTTTGAAATCGCCATTGTCATTCCGCGATCTTTAAATGATCCAGTTGGATTTAATCCCTCGTACTTTATCCAAACATCATTTCCTAATATCTCGGACAAGTTGCATGCATAAATAAGTGGTGTCCCACCCTCGCGCAGGGAGACAACCGGAGTCTTTGCACTGACTGGAAGTCTGTGTCGATACTCTTCAATTACACCACGCCATTGATGTGCACCCTGTTTTTTAAAGATACCCATTAGGTGTGTGCTCCTTCAACACGAATAACACTTTCGACTTTACGCACAATCTCTAACTTTCGTAACCTATCAACACAAGCATCTAATGCATCCTCTGATGCTGCATGTGTAACAACAATAAGTTCTGCATCTTCGCCAAGACCAGCTTGTCGAACAGTTTGGATTGATACATTTTCAGATGAAAAAGTGGAAGCAATAGAAGCTAATACACCTGACTTGTCTGCAACATGGAGTCGAACAAAAAACTGCGACTTCACTTCACCAATTGGAGCAATATCTAAATCTGCATAATCAGATTCGCCGTATCCCACTGTTGAATAAGCGGCATGTCGTGTTACTGCAACTAAATCACCCAAAATTGCTGACGCAGTTGGTGCGCCACCTGCTCCTCGACCGTAGAACATCAACTGTCCGGCAGATTCAGATTCAACGTAGACAGCATTGAATGCGTTGCGAACTGATGCTAACGGATGAGATAAAGGCAAAATTACTGGGTGAACACGGACTGATATTTCATCCTTAACTGTTAACTCTGCAATCGCAAGCAACTTAATCACGCTATTCATGGATTTTGCTGCAACAACATCTTCACTAGAAATATTTGAGATCCCCTCTGTGTAGACCTCATCAATTGTGACAGTGCTGTGAAATGCAAGGCTTGCAAGCAGGGCAGCCTTGGCCGCGGCATCATGGCCTTCAATATCTGCTGTTGGATCGCTTTCTGCATAACCTAAAGCCTGTGCTTCCTTTAAAACATCTTCAAAGGCGCGGCCTTCTTCATGCATCTTGGTCAAAATGTAATTAGTAGTTCCATTCACAATTCCCATAACTCGAGTGATCTGATCGCCAGCTAAAGATTCGCGCATAGAGCGGATAATTGGAATTGCACCAGCTACTGCGGCTTCATAGTAGAGATCTACTTTTGCTTCATCTGCAGCATTAAAGAGTTCGTGTCCATGAGTTGCAAGTAACGCCTTGTTGGCAGTGATTACAGATTTCTTATTCTTAATCGCTTCTAAAATCAAAGTCCGGGCAGGTTCGATTCCACCCATAACTTCAATCACAATATTTATAGCAGGATCATTAACAATTGAGGCAAGATCAGTAGTTATCAAAGATGCATCTACTCCAGGGCGTGCACCTGCTGATCGGACTCCAACTTTGCTCAATACAAGATGAGCACCAGAGCGCTCTGAAAGTTCCTGCTGATCATCTTGAAGCAGGCGGGCGACTTGGCTGCCAACAACTCCGCAGCCAAGCATTCCAATTGAGATTGTTTTAACGCCCGAATTCATGGGCCTATTCTTTCACAGATGGGTAGGACGGCGTTAAATATCTAGGCCAAGTAAGTCAGCCTCAGTTTCTCGGCGGACAATTACACGTGCTTTTCCATCTTTTACAGCAATTACAGGGGGCCTTGGAACATGGTTGTAATTATTTGCCAGACTTCGACCATATGCACCAGTTGCTGGAACTGCCAATAAATCACCAGGAACGATGTCACTAGGTAAATCAATCTCTCGAATAAGAATGTCTCCAGTCTCACAATGCTTACCAACTAATCGAGATGAAATGCTCGGCGCGGTGCTTGTTCGATTAGCCAAAACAGTTGTGTATTTAGCACCATAGAGTGATGGACGAATATTGTCACTCATTCCGCCATCGATAGAGATGTAATTTCTATGCAAACCATCTTCAAGAGTTACATCCTTAACGGTGCCTACTTCATAGAGCGTAAACATTGATGGTCCGACAATCGATCGCCCTGGTTCAATAGAAATCTTAGGGATGGCTAATTTGTTGGCTTCGCAGTTTTTCTTAACCGCAGATGCAAGTGCATGTAATGCCTGTGAAGGATCTACAGTTTTATCACCAGGCAGATATGCGATTGCATATCCCCCGCCAAGGTCTAGCTCTGGAAGTTCTGATTTGAACTCGTCACGATATTTTGCAAGAAGATTGATCAAGCGCTCTGCAGCAAGTTGGAATGTTTCATAGCCAAAAACTTGTGAGCCAATGTGTGCATGAAAGCCACGAAGTTCCATGTTTGAGTGATTACGCACATCTTCAATTGCAGTCCATGCTGCACCGCTTGCAATAGAGAATCCAAACTTCACATCTTCATGGGCCGTTGCAATGGATTGGTGAGTGTGAGTATCTATGCCTGGTGTAATTCTCAACAGTACTTTTTGAGTTTTTCCAACCTTTAGAGCTGCGGTAGCAACTCGTTCAATTTCATACAGCGAGTCGAGAACGATTATTCCCACTCCTGCATCGACAGCTCTTTGGATTTCAGATACTGATTTATTGTTACCGTGAAGCTCTATCTTTGCAGGATCTATTCCTGCTGCAAGCGCAACTGCCAATTCTCCACCAGTGCACACATCAATTCCGATTCCACAATCTTTGATCCAACGGGCAACTTCAGTGCAGATAAATGCCTTTGCTGCGTAATAAACCGTTCCGGCATTAGATTCAAATGCATTCGAAAGTGCGGTGTTCCAATCTAAAGCTCGGCTGCGAAAATCTGATTCATCAATAAAAAATGCAGGAGTGCCAAACTCTTTTGCTAGATCTTTCGCAGAGATTCCAGAGATAGAGAGTTGCTCTCCAGTTTTAACCGAGGATGACCACATTATTTACATCCTCTCCGGTGCGCTCACGCCTAAAAGATCTAATCCGTTTTTAAGTACTTGCTTGGTAGCAGTACACAGTAATAGACGAGCTATGTGTATCGCAGTTAATTCTTCTTCTCCCATTGGAAGTACTCGGCAATCATTGTAAAAACCGTGATAAGTGCCAGCTAGCTCTTCTAAATACCGAGCGACGCGATGGGGCTCTCGTAGCTCGGCTGCCGATTCGATTACTCGTGGAAATTCAGCAAGAGCGGCCAACAACTCATTCTCACGATCGTGTGTTAGCTGAGTTGGATCAAAATCCTTTAGCTCCATCGCAGCGCCAAGTTCAGATGCATTACGAAGTACTGCTGCAATTCGTGCGTGTGCATACTGAACGTAATAGACAGGATTTTCATTTGTATTTCTCTTCAAAATATCTATATCCATCACCATGGGCGTATCTACTGGATATCTAATCAAGGTATATCGCGCTGCATCAACCCCAACTTTTTCTACTAGCTCTTCTAATGTAATTATTGTTCCAGCACGTTTAGAGAGTTTTACTTCTTGACCACCCTCCATAATCTTTACCAGCTGTCCAATCAATACATCAATGTTGAAGTCAGGATTATCACCCGCACATGCAGCAGTAGCACGTAGACGGTTGATGTAGCCGTGATGGTCTGCGCCAAGCATGTAAATACAGATATCAAATCCGCGTTCTCGCTTATTGATGTAATAA
Organism: uncultured Actinomycetes bacterium; assembly: GCA_903901905.1. Next base: position 4,088 of record CAIUSQ010000143.1, on the reverse strand, counting down.
GCAGTATCTGAAGCAAAATACGTTAGTTCACCGTTTGCTTTAGTGATTACACGATCTTTGTCATCCCCAAAATCTGTAGTTCGAAGCCAGGTTGCTCCTTCGCTTTCAAATACATGACCCTGCTTACGAAGTTTTTGTACACCGTGTTCTACAGCTCCCTGATCATGTAAAGAACGCTCAGAAAACCAGACATCAAAGTGCGTATTGAAAGTATCGAGCACTCTTTGCTGATCTTTTAGTTGAACTTTGTATGCAGCCTCACGAAAAGCTTGAGTTCTCTCCTGGGGTACTAGCTCTTTTATTCCAGGGTTATCTTTAACAACCTCTACTGCCAAATCTTTAATGTAATCACCTTGATAACCATTTTCAGGTACAGATTGACCTAATGCAACTGCCTCTACAGATTGACCAAATAATTCCATCTGATTTCCGCGATCATTAATGTAAAACTCTCTGGTTACCTGTGCACCAGCAGCAGTTAGAACTCGTCCAAGTGAATCGCCAACCGCTGCCCAACGCGTGTGGCCAAGGTGTAGAGGCCCGGTAGGGTTTGCGCTAATGAACTCAAGATTTATCTTAATTCCTGAAAGAGATTTACCTTGCCCAAAAGAATCTTTTGCTGCGATAATTATTTCTACTAATTGAGCCTGAGTTGCGCGATTTAATGTTAAGTTAATAAATCCAGGTCCAGCAATTTCGACTTTACTAATATCTTCAAGACCAGTTAACTGATCGGCAATTACCTGCGCGACTTCTCGTGGGTTTTTTCCCATTGGTTTCGCAATTTGAAGGGCGATCGAAGTTGCATAGTCACCATGTGATCTGTCTTTAGGGCGCTCCAATTTAATTGAATCAGGAACAGCCCCCGATAAAGATTTGGCTTGGATTGCCCGAGAAATTGCCTCCTTAATGATCTCCTCGAGCTGCTCGATTTGTGAAGGCATGCTCATAGGTTAGCGCGAGCATTCGCTTTAGTAAGACTCGTTTTGGCAACACGCATGACCTACCTCTAATCTTGACCCCTATCCATACTGGTGGCATAACACTGATGTGGGTTTGCGGGAGTGGTGAAATGGCAGACACGCAGGTCTTAGGAACCTGTGTCTTCGGACGTGCGGGTTCAAGTCCCGCCTCCCGCACACGATACTTTTTTAGATTCGAAGAACTTCCCAACGCGTTACAAGAGATATTCGATTTGGAATAGTTTTAAAGGTATCTCTAAGAAATAATCACTCAGAATTAAATGATGTGTTGAAAAGAAAGTAGATAGGCACATGGCAAAGAAATCTCCCGCCAAGGTTAAAAAACTGGCGGCCGAAGCTAAGCGGATTGCAGCTGCTAATCGCGAATTAAAAAAAGCATCCACTCCAAAAACAAGTAGTGGTAGCACCAGCGACTTAGAGCGTTACGAATCACTTGATACATCGTGGCGAGAGATTGGGCTGAGTGCTCCTGCACGGCGTGCTCTGATTGATGAAGGATTATTTGAATTGAGTGATCTGCGAAAAATGTCGCTGGCAGCACTTAAGGAACTGCATGGGATGGGACCAAATGCAGTGCGAATTCTTGTCGCAGAAATGAAGAGAGCTGACTTAACCTTTAGAAAATAACTAAGGGATGCAGTAGTTGATCACCTGCAAATTAGTTGCAAGTTGCCTGCATTTCGCCTGAATGACTCCCCTAATCGTGCTCAATTAACTGCCACCGCTCTGCTTCCCACAAAGCCTTACCTTGACTTTTCAATTGCGAAGTATGAGGTTATGATTTTCCTGTTCACGAGTCCTACGTTTTAGCCCCGGCTTAGTAGGCGGCAACCCTCCAACGCGGTGGGGTGCTCCGGGTGACGAACTGGTCAGGAAACTGATAAGCGCGGTATCACAGATTTAAGTGACTTAATTTAGTGACTTGGATAATTACATACCATCGTTTGCATTCTCCTGACACCTACTGCGATGGAGAGAAATAATGTCAAACAACTGGTCATTTGAAACGCTTCAAATTCATGCGGGGCAAACACCCGATCCAACAACTGGTGCACGCGCACTTCCTTTGTATCAAACTACGGCCTATCAATTTAGAGATACAAAACATGCTGCTGATTTGTTCTCATTGGCAGAACTTGGAAACATTTACACCCGCATCATGAATCCAACTCAAGATGCTGTGGAACAGAGAATTGCAGCACTCGAAGGTGGAGTAGCAGCCCTTCTGCTTTCTTCAGGATCTGCAGCAACAGCATTTGCAATTATGAATATTGCTGAAGCTGGTGACCATATTGTCTCTAGCCCAAGCCTCTACGGTGGCACATATAATTTATTTCACTACACACTTCCAAAGTTCGGAATTAACGTTACTTTCGTTAAAGACCCAGCTGACCCACAATCTTGGCGAGACGCCGTCAAACCAAACACAAAAGCATTTTTTGGCGAGACGATTGCTAATCCAAAAAATGAGATCTTGGACATCAAAACAGTTGCTGACATCGCACACGAAATAGGCGTGCCTCTGATTGTTGATAACACAGTTGCAACGCCTTACTTGATCAAGCCAATTGATTTTGGAGCAGATGTTGTCATTCACTCTGCAACCAAATTCTTATCAGGTCATGGAAACGCAGTAGTGGGTGCAATTGTTGATGCAGGAACCTTCGATTATGCAAAGTACCCAGATAAATACAAGGGCTTTAATCTGCCAGATCCAAGTTATAACGGAATTGTCTACTCGCAAGCCTTAGGTGTTGGCTCTGCATTCGGTGCAAACCTTTCTTACATCTTTAAGATTAGGTTGCAGTTATTGCGTGACATTGGTGCGGCAGTTGCTCCATTTAACGCATGGCTTCTCGCGCAAGGCTTGGAGACTTTAAGTCTTCGTATTGATCGTCACGTAGAAAATGCGAAAGCTATCGCTACTTGGTTAGAAGCACATCCAAGTGTTGAAAAAGTTAACTACGCAGCACTTGCTTCCTCTCCTTGGAATGCGTTGGCTAAGAAATATTCACCTAAGGGACCGGGAGCTGTTCTTTCTTTCGAACTTAAAGGTGGAGTCGAAGCTGGTAAGAAGTTTGTGGAATCACTCAAACTGTTCTCACACGTTGCTAACATCGGCGATGTTCGATCTTTGGTGATTCATCCGGCAACAACTACTCACTCACAACTTTCAGGTGAAGAGCAGTTGGCTGCGGGCGTGACACCTGGTCTTGTGCGATTGAGTCTAGGGTTAGAAAACATTGACGATCTCAAAGCAGACCTTGAAATAGGTTTTGCTGCAGCAAAGTAATCAAGAAACATTAATTCTTATGGAATTGACAATAACAAGTTATAGATGAGTCAAGCTGGTTCGGTTGCTATTGTTTTGCAGCCGGGCCAGTTTTGCTTTTAACGCCGATCTAATTGCTAAAGGCGTATGCGATCAACAAAATTCCAAATACGGCAGACAATGCTTTTACTTCGCGCCTGGCCAGAACTTTAAGGGCGCCAGGTACAAATGTTGCAGCCAGGGAAACTGCCCCCGGCACAAAGATCAATGCGCTTCGTGAGAGTACGTCTGGCTCTCCCCATTGGTAGCGCAGATTAATCAAGCCACAGGCAAAGAGCGTGTAGCTACCGAGACGATAATTATTGATCCAATTGTTATTCATGTAATTAGTCTAAGAATGCAAACAGGGGCGCCGCTTACGCGACACCCCTGTTTTTAAGGATATTTACAAAGAAATATCACTAATCAAAGATTAGTGATCGTCCTTCATTCCTTCTGCTACTGACTTCATCTTTGCGATCTTCAGAATTGTTAGACCGAATACGCACTTTGCCAAGATGTCTGCAATTGTGTATCCAACCTGGACAGTTACGAATGATGATGCTGTTGCGTCACCAACGATGTTGAAGATGTAAGCGATTGGGTAAACGCCCCATGTTGCGATGAGTAGCAAACGTAGGCGACCAATTGTCTCTGCAACGCCAGCTGGCTGACGCTCTAGTGACTTGCCAAGCTCTACGAATAGTACGTAGAGGATGTAGATGAATGGAAGTGTTGAAAGTACACCGTACATAACCTGTGTGTTCTGATCGCTTGAGATTTCACCTGGGTAT
>CAIUSQ010000142.1 GCA_903901905.1 uncultured Actinomycetes bacterium | reverse complement strand
CCAGTTCGGACAACAATAGAATCCGCCAATAGATTAACGGCTAGCGTTAATAAGAATAGGACAAAGCCAGCAGCCATCAAAGCTTTAATCTCTTCGCTGGAAGCTTCGCCAAACTTCAAAATAATGTGTGATGCGAGATTGCCACCCGCTCCAAGCAAAATTTCAAAATTTGCACGATAAACAATGTTCAAGACGGTAAAGACTGCGACAGTCTCTCCAAGCGCTCTTCCAATCCCCAACATGGCCCCACCAACCACACCACTGTATCCATAGGGAATCGCAACAGTTTTGATCATCGCCCATCTAGTTCCACCAAGTGCGTATGCAGCTTGAATTCTATCCGGTGGAGTTTGCGCAAATATTTCGCGCGATACTGAAGTAACAATTGGGATAATCATGGTTGCAAGAACCAAGCCAGCTATAAAGGGAGATCTAAGAAAAACTGGTACTGGAACTTGAAAAATTGGAATCCAACCCAAATATCTATTTAGTAATTCAGCAACATAGATTCCTTGATCCATCAATACATTCAAACCCCAAAGACCAAACAAGATCGATGGGAATGCAGCCATCAAATCAACAATAGACACTAAAAATTTGCGCGTGCGGATTGGAGCATAAAATGCCAGATAGAGAGCCGCCAAAATTGCGATAGGAGCGCCAATTATCAAGGCAATGATTGCCGTAACTATTGTTCCCGCCAACATTGCGCCCACGCCATATGTTGAAGCTGCTTCGCCCTCAGTGCCATCGGAGTTGATCGATGAAACCCATTCATAATCTGTTATAAAAGCAAAACCTTCGCTGCGTAATGTTGAAAAGCCTCGATAAAGCAAAAATAGGGAGATCAAGCCTAAAATTACTAGGGAGGAGAAACCTCCCAGCGTAACAATTCCACGAAAGATGCGATCCGAAAGTCGGGGCTTATTAGTTAAGACCCGAGGTGACGGCAGGGCGCGCGGTTGATCGGAAATTTCGTCTATTGACACAGACCTAATCTTGTTGATTGATGGGTTTTATTGATGGATTTTAGATTAACAGTAGATGAACTGACGACTAATTCTCGCTCCGCCACCCAGATAGATCCCACGAACGAGCGGTCCAATCGTATCAGCGTCACCGGAGATCAATCAACTTACATCGAGTGGTTAGCCAAGAAGAGTGAAGTTTCTGCGCCCACCTAATTTAAAAAGGAGTCACCATGTTATCCGGATCGAAGGATCTTCTCCATTGGGCGACCCTTTGCGAGCTCCTCAACCAACTTATCCATGTATCGAATCTTCTTCATTAGTGGGTCCTCAATCTCAGCAATTTTGACACCACAAATGGAGCCAGTAATCAGTTTGGCGCTGGGATGAATCTTTGCAGCCTTAAAGAATTCCTTAAAAGTAGTCTGCATTTTCAGATGACTCTTTAGCGTCTTTGAGTCAAAACCTGTGAGCCATGTGATTACTTTGATGAGTTCTGCTTCTGTACGATCTTTGCGCTCGACCTTATTCATATAGTGAACGTAGACATCAGCTACTGGCATCTCAAAAATCTTGTGCACGGTTAGATCATAATGGAAGAAGGAGTGTCGCCCTATAAGCCGGAGTCGACATTTTTAGACGTGAGGTCGAGGTAAGGTACTAATAAGTCTAATAATAGCAGCGAGAGCAAAAATCCGTCGAGAAAATCCGGACCCCTAAGTCGCGCGTCACAGTTTTTCTACACAAAGTCAAACCTGATCACCGCGTTG
>CAIUSQ010000141.1 GCA_903901905.1 uncultured Actinomycetes bacterium | reverse complement strand
TTACTCTCTGATGAGAGTCAAGCTCAGAGAATTCAAGATGTGCGCCGAGATTTCGTGGCAAACGTTTCACATGAATTGAAAACACCGATCGGTGCGCTTTTATTACTCAGTGAAGCAGTTCTTGGTGCAAAGGATGATCCAGCTGCTGTAGAAAAATTTGCAACCAGAATGCAGATTGAATCAAAGCGGTTGACGGATTTGGTACAAGAGATTATTAATCTGTCTCGTTTACAGGATTCCGACCCCTTGTCTGTTCCTTCAGAGTTAAATGTTCAAGATCTTGTCAATGAAGCGATTGATCAAAGTCAGGTAGGTGCAGATAATCGAAAGATTGAGATTTTGACTGGCGAGATTGCAAATGGAGTTGTCCTTGGTGACCGTGATCAAATAATTATGGCGATACAGAATTTAGTTGAAAATGCGGTTAATTACTCTCCAGAAGGCACGAAGGTAACAGTTTCATCAGTCATCGAAGATGGCATAGTTACAATCTCAATTACCGATCAAGGTATTGGTATTCCAGAAAATGAGAAAGATAGAATTTTCGAACGCTTTTATAGAGTAGATCCTGCTAGATCGAGGCAAAGCGGCGGGACCGGACTTGGACTATCGATCGTTAAACACGTTGCAACAAAGCATGGAGGCGAAGTGAGTGTCTGGAGTGTTGAAAATGTTGGTAGTACATTCTCCTTGAAACTTCCTTTGTTTTCTAAATCTGAGGAGATTATTTGATGACAAAGATTTTGATCGTAGAAGATGAGTCGTCCTTTTCAGAAGCGCTGTCATTTCTCTTAGGTAAAGAGGGATATGACGTTGCAGTTGCTGCAACAGGAACTGATGCAATTAAGCAGTTTAATGAAAACGGTGCTGATTTGATTTTGTTAGATCTGATGATCCCAGAGATTTCAGGGGTTGAAGTATGTAAAACGATAAGAACTACCTCTCAAGTTCCAATCATTATGCTTACTGCAAAGGATTCTGAAATCGATAAAGTAGTGGGCTTAGAACTAGGCGCTGATGACTATGTAACAAAACCTTATTCATCTCGTGAGTTGATAGCCAGAATTAAAGCTGTTCTAAGGCGCGGTTCAAGTGAAGATGTAACTCCTGAAAATGGAATTCATACTGTTGCCGGTATTCGCCTAGATACTGGGAAACACCAAGTTACCGTTAATGGAACACTGATTTCTTTGCCACTGAAGGAGTTTGAGTTACTTGAGTATTTAATGCGAAACTCAGGAAGAGTCTTAACTCGAACACAGTTGATTGATCGCATTTGGGGTGGGGACTATTACGGAGACACAAAGACTCTAGATGTTCACATTAAGCGACTTCGTTCAAAAATTGAAGCAGACCCAGCCAATCCGGTATTGATTCAGACAATACGTGGTCTTGGTTACAAGTTAGAGACTAATTAGCCCAACCTTTTTATTCTTGCATGAGCTGCAACCATCGCAGGTGGCTCTGAACCTAGTATTGCTAAGAAAATATCTAAGCCGGTTCGAGATATCTTTAACCAGATTCTAGATTTTTTCTTTAGACCTAAAAGTGAGAGCTCTCTAGGATCCAAAGTTGCAATGGCAGCATTTGCTATTAATTTATAAAAGTATTTGCCGGTACCATCAAATGGTGGATTCAAAATAAACTTAACAACTTCTTCAGTCCGATCACTATGGCGTAAGTCGTTTTCTCTGAAGTCGTTAAGGGTGGTTTCTAACTCAGCAACAGTTTGAGGCGCAGTTGCCAGCCCCAAAGGAATCGCGCTCTTACTCCATTCACGTACATATGCATCGGCGCCCTTATCGATTGGATAACCAAGAGCCAGATGAGCCATTAAAAATGAGTCTGTAAATGCACAGTGAACCCATAACAAAAAACGTGGGTCTTTGGCTTTGTAATTTTGTGTCTCATTGTTCTTATTTTTAAACTCTCCCTTAACACGATCATGCATTGCGTTGACTCGTGCGGCTTCTTTTTCAATCACTTCAGTCGATGCAAATGTTGTCACAGTCAACCATCTGGTAGTTCCTGCAAGTCTGCCTAAAGGATCACTTTCATATCTAGAATGCTCGGCCACTCCAGATAATGGTGCTGGGTGTGCAGCCTGTAGCAATAACGCGCGCACTCCCCCAACTAATGTTGCGATGCTTCCGTGAACCTGCCACACCGCACTATCTGGCCCAAACAATCCAATGTCGTTTCCAGTTTCAATTGTGGCAACCCAATCAGGCCGACCATCTTTTGAACCTGAAACATTTTCACGGAACTTATCGGCAAGTGGTTTTGTTAAACGAGAATTAAGAATTAATCACTCCTGTTGATAGAAGTATCAGTAAGGTCGAACCAAGTGCGATGCGATAGACAATAAAAGGCATAAAGCTTTTTGTCATAACAAATTTAATAAGCCAGGCGATAACAAGATATCCAACAACAAATGCAATTGCAGTAGCTGCAAAGGTTTGTGAAAGCGAGAAGACGTTTGTGCTGACATCCTCGGTTAATCCTTGGCTTAATTGATATAAGCCACTTCCAAAGACTGCTGGAATCGCCAACAAAAATGAGTAACGCAGGGCAGCCTCACGTGAATACCCAAGTGCTCGACCCATGGCAATGGTTGCACCAGATCGCGAGACTCCAGGAATTAGTGCCATGGCTTGTGCAACTCCGTAATACAAACCATGTTTATTAGACAGCGCGTCAAGTGTTCTTTGGGAGCTACCGAACTTGTCTGCAATTCCCAGAATTACTCCAAAAACAATCAAGACGGTTGCAATAAGCCAAAGAGAACGTAAATCATTTTCAATGACATGTCGGCCAAAATATCCCATTACAACAATTGGAATTGAGCCGATGATAATCAACCATCCCATGCGAGATGCTTGTTTTTCTTCCGGCAATAGCTGGTTCGATTTCTCTAGGGATCTAAACCAAGCACGCACAATGGCGGCAATGTCTTTGCGGAAAAAAATAAGAACTGCAAGCTCGGTACCAATTTGGGTTATGGCAGTAAAGCGAGCGCCAGGATCTTGTGCCCTATCCATGAACTCACCAGCGATACGAATATGTGCACTTGATGAGATAGGTAAAAACTCCGTTAGACCTTGAATGATGCCAAGAAAAATTGCTTCAAACAAATCTTTCTCCTAAACGAAGTTGTTGGTGTTAATTGTATTGATTATTCAGATTAACTGGGTGAATTTTGCACGTTGTAGAACAATTAAGTGAGGTCCTTCAGCTGCTCCAGATGCGCACCGATATGCCCACCACATGATTTAACCCATGAAGTTAAATGAACAGCACCTTTCTCAGGGTGCATTGAAGTACGGTTCCAGTCATCTGGTGATGCATTTTTTAATATCTCAAAATTTACGTTATGGGTTGCTTCGAAAGATGCAATTGAGAGCGCAACACTTCTCTTGTCATACTGCAATCCAGCGGGGAATTTTTCTTCATCAAAGAGCACGATATTTGGGTTGTCTTCTGACAATGTTTTCGCAAAGCGCGCACCAAACTGGATCTCTGAATCTGCCATGTGGTGGATTACAAAAGCAGGTGACCACTGCCCATCTGATGGGGATTGAGTGAGTTTTTCCGTTGGAGTTACCTTGGCTGCCTTAATAAAGGCCTGTGCGTTTTGAGAGTAGGTTTGAAGAAGTTCCTGTGGGTTCATAGGTCTATCCTACATTCCTAATTCAGGAAGATAAATAGAAGCAAAACAAGTAATAATTGGCTCTGGGTAAGTCGCTATGTTAGAAAAGGAACCAACCATGTCCCAAACACCTGTAGAGCAATTAGGAATTAAAGGAACAGATTTCGTGATGTTTAGTACCAACTGGTGTGGCTACTGCAAGCGACTTAAGAGTCAGTTAAATGAATCTGGAGTGGAATTCCGAGAAGTAAACGTTGAAGAAGAGATTGAATATGCTCCATTTGTTGAGTTAGTCAACGGCGGCAATCGTGTTGTTCCAACGCTGCTGTTTTCAGATGGTTCTTCCCTAACCAACCCTTCAGTGATAGCAGTTAAAGAAAAGATTGCATCACTTTCTTAATGATCTAAATTTGGTGGTTTTTATACAGTAGCCAATAGGTAACCTAAGAATAATACTTAAGAAAAAATCTTTAGTAATGAACTGATCGGTTTTCCAATCTCTGCTGGATGTCGAAACTTCAATCGAGGATTGATTGAATAGCTATTGCGTCGTCCAATTTTTGAAATATTTACATAGCCAGACTCTTCAAGGTCAGCCAATATTGCTTGTGCACTTCTCTCTGTTATTCCCACAGAGCTGGCGATATCTCGAATTCGTGCATCTGGGTCTCGGCTTAGATGAATCAGGACATGGCCATGATTAGACAGGAAAGTCCATTCCCTAATTGGTTCTACAGTTCTAGCCATGTACCCATAATACACGTATTTTGACACATGAATTGTATTTCATGTATCTTTAAGGCACGAGAAGGGGGGCTGATATGCGAAGCTCATTTGAGTTGGCTGTTAATAATCTGACTTCAGTAGCCGTTTTATTGTTTGCCCTTGGATTTTTTGCCTCTCGGTTCAATAGCGATGTGCGAATCCCAGAATCGGTCTACCAGTTTATTTCGGTCTTCCTTCTCTTTGGAATTGGCCTAAAAGGTGGGCACGCTCTCAAAGATGTAACTCTTTCAGAGTTTCTAGTCCCATCAATTGCAACAATAGTTCTTGGCTCAACGATTCCATTCATAGCATTTTATCTTCTAGTGTTTGTTAGAAAATTAAATAAATCGGACCGAGGTGCAATTGCCGCACATTACGGATCAACCTCTTTAGTCACTTTTACTGCGGCGCTTTTCTTTCTAGAAGGATCTGGAATAAAAGTTGAGGGATTTGCTACTGCGCTTTTAACGCTGATGGAGATACCAGGAATCATCATGGGTATCTATCTCGGGACAAGACATCGCGATACTAAGGTTGCATGGAGCAGAACAATGAGGGAAGTCCTTGCTGGAAAGACTGTAGTTCTCCTTGTCGGTGGTCTCCTTATTGGCGCAGTAACAACTGATTCTGGTTATCAAACAGTGACTCCATTTTTCATCGATCTTCAAGGTGGATTTCTTGCACTTTTCTTGTTGCACCTTGGATATTTGGCAGGGACTAATTGGAATGAGATAAAGCACGTTGGTTTTCAAATGGGTATTTTTGCAATCGTCTTTCCGATTCTTATGGCGGTGCTAGGCATGTTTGTCGCCAACTTCGTAGGTCTTTCTTTAGGTGGAACAGTCATACTCGGAGTCTTATGCGCGAGTGCCTCTTATATAGCCGCACCTGCAGCTGTTGCTGTTGCATTGCCGGAGGCAAAGGCATCGCTTGCATTGGTTTCTAGTATTGGTGTCACATTCCCATTTAATTTAATTGTTGGTATTCCTTTATATCTTCAAATTGCTCGAATGATTCAGGGATAAGTAAAGAAAAAGGTGAACTTACACCTGCGGCATCGGCATTACGCTGCCAAGGGTTCCATACTTACCCGCACCAAGTCGCAGTAGTGGGTCAATTTTTTCAGGGTCGATCACGATTCGGTCTTTCTCATCTTTACTTACAGCTTCGTCTGCAACCCAGATCTTTGAGATTTTCGCAAATACCAAAATCTGACTACTTTCTTCAATCTTGATTTCTTTAGAAAGCGTGCAGGCAAAGTTAATTCTGCATCCGTCAATTAACGGCGTAGGCCATTCCCAGGAAGTTACAGTTATGCCAAATTTTGAAGTTTCACTCACTCCGTGATCTAGAGAAATTGCACTCTGTTGAACGTGCTTGACTTGATTTTGGTTTGCAATTCCAATGGTAAATGAAGAGTTTTTACGGATATTTACCAAAGTATCTTTTGCTTTACCGGACACATCCCAGCTTCCAACAGAAAACATAACCATCGGTGGATCTGAAGCAATTCCATTAAAAAATGAGAATGGGGCCAAATTCCAGCGAGCATCATCTGGTAGTGAATTATCGGTCAATACCCATGCAATCGGGCGTGGAATTATCGTCTGTGTCAGTAACGCATATCTCTGACTCTCGCTCAGTGGCCCAAGTTCAATTTCCATGCATTAATTCAAGCACACGATTTAGTGTAATTGGCTGCCTAATCGAAGATTGTCATGTCACAGATTGACTTGCTATTGCTGACTATCACCATAGAAGTTAAACTTAAGGAAAATTAGGAGCCAAAACTGATGTCTAAGGTACTGACCCCCATTGAAATTGGTGGGGTAAGAATCAAAAATCGAGTCTTTTTGCCGGGACACACAACTAATTTTGGCATCAACAATTTACCTACAGATAGAAACGCTGCATATCTTTCTGCGCGAGCAGCAGGTGGTACTGGACTAATAATTACTGAAGCTATTCGGGTCCATCCAACTAGCGCGGGTAGAAGTTCAACTCTTGGTTCTTCAGATGATTCATGTATCCCAAGTTTTCGAAAACTAACCGATGCTGTTCATGACAATGGAGCGGCAATCTTTGCCCAGATCATGCACGCAGGTCGCCAAGCAAATGGAGATGCAACACATACTGCTGCTTGGTCTTCATCTGCAATTGCCTGGACTAAAGGTGGGCAAACACCGCACGTAATGAGCCAGGCTGACATAGCCACCATGGTGAAGGCATTTGGAGACTCTGCTGTTCGAATGAAATCTGCAGGCTTTGATGGACTAGAAGTTCACTTGGGCCATGGGCATTTAATTCAACAGTTCTTATCCCCCGCCAGTAACTCCAGAGACGATAGATACGGCGGATCCCTAGAAAACAGAATGCGCTTTGCTGTAGATGTATTGAAAGAAGTTTATCTCCGTGTACCAGAGATGGCAGTTGGAGTGCGCTTTAGTGCCGATGAGTTTTTGCCTGATGGATTAGGTCCAGAACAGATGCTCGAAGTTATTGCAAAGTTAAATGAGCAATTTGACCTTAACTATTTGCATGTAAGCCACTCTGCCTATCACGGCTCTTTTACCATTGCTACACAAATAGCTGACATGAGTTTTCCTCATGCACCTTATCGAAGCCATGCTTCACTTTTTAAAAACGCCTTCCCACACATTCCTCTTCTCGCCGTGTGTCGTTTGGACACAGTTTCAGAGGCGAGTGAACTTATCGATTCTGGTGAGGCAGACATGGTCGGTTTAGCTAGGCCACAGATTGCAGATCCAGAGATTGTAAATAAATTTGCGACTAATAGAAATAGCGAAGTCAGATCGTGCATTGCCTGCAACCAAGAATGTATTGGACGTGTAGAAAAGAATTTACCAATTTCATGTGTCGTTAATCCTAAAGTTGGAGCAGAAAAGAAGTGGATTGAGATTAGGAAAATTAAACCGAGCAAGAAGTCAGTCCTAGTAGTTGGTGGCGGCCCTGCAGGAATGAGTGCAGCGATTTCTAGTCACATAGCCGGCCATAGCGTGACCCTGGTAGAAGCCGGTCCTGCATTAGGTGGTCAGGTGCTACTAGCAAGCTCTCTGGCAAAAAGGCAGCGCTTTGAATTATTGATAGCTGAACTTTCCGAGAAGACCTTACAGTCGGGTATAACATTAAAACTCAATACTCGTATTTCAGATTCATCTGAAATACTCAACAACTTTGACACAGTAATTGTTGCTACGGGTGCAAATTTTGTAGTTAGAGATTTTGGTAATGATGCTCCGATAACTGCTGCAGACGTTGCGATCAAAGAGTTTGCCCAAAGAAAATCAACTTCAAATGAGGACGTTATTGTTGTTGATGAACAAGGAACTTGGATCGCAGCATCGATTGCCGAACAGTTGGCATCAAATGGCTTTAAAGTTCACATAGTCTCACCAACGCCATCTTTGTTTAGTCAGATAACTACTTACTCCAGATTGGCATTAATCCCGAGACTTAAATCTCTGGGAGTGTCCATGTATTTAGCTAGTGAAGTGAAGATGGAAGGCAAGAGTGCAATCATTAAGAACTCTTTAAACGGTGAGCAAACTCAGATTGCACAAGTGTTGACTTTAATTGACTGTGGGCCACGCCAGGCAAACGATCTTCTCTACCAACAAGCTCCGATCGGTGAATCTAGTCGGATTCACGTGATTGGGGATGCACTTTCACCTAGAACTGTTGCCGAGGCCACATTTGAGGGCCATGCCATAGGGGCGTTTTTAGATTTAGATTTGGCAGTGAGTACTCTAGGCGGTGATTAAGTTCTTTTTGGTAGTAATGAATTCAGATTGATTACGGCGCAAGCGAAATAAAAGGGGATGGCATGGATGCAGCAGCATTGATCGACAAGTTTTTGCAGCTTGGTGAAGATCGAAATATTGAACAGATGCAAGCCATGATGGCCCCACAAAGTAAAATTGAATTTCCAGGTGGAAAGAGATTTAGTTCGCAAGCAGATATGGTTGCAAACGCTAAAGGTAGATACTCGTGGGTCCGTAAACATAGAGACCGTTACTTCGTAGGAGTTAACGGCGAGCAAACTACCGTGACATCAATCGGGACTTTGTATGGTGAAAACTTAGCTGGAACTCCTTTTGAAGGAATTAGATATGTCGATGTATTTGTTATTGAAAATGGATTAATTACAGAGCAGATGGTCTGGAATGATTTGTGTGAATCTGGGGTACTAGACATTGCCTAATCTCAATCAAATAGGGAGTTTTTAAGATGGTTCAAGCTCTTCAAGACATCAAAGTAATTGATATCGCAACGCTTTTTGCTGGGCCCATGGCTGCAACAATGCTGGCCGACTTTGGTGCTGAAGTAATCAAAATCGAACATCCCAAAAATGGTGATCCGGTACGTACTCACGGATCAAGCAAGAATGGTGTTGGGCTTTGGTGGAAGATGCTTGCAAGAAACAAGAAATCTCTCACGCTCTACCTTGGATCACCCGAGGGTCAGGAAATTTTTAAGAAGCTTGTTAAAGATGCTGATGTCGTTATTGAAAACTTTCGTCCAGGCACATTAGAAAAGTGGGGGCTTGGATACGAAGAGTTAGTAAAGATTAATCCACGGTTAGTGCTTGCGCGTGTAACAGGTTTTGGACAAATTGGACCATATTCAAAACGCCCAGGCTTTGGAACATTAGCTGAAGCAATGAGTGGATTTGCATCAATCACGGGAACTCCGGATGGTCCACCAACACTTCCACCATTTGGTTTAGCAGATGGAATCTCAGCACTTACCGCCGCCTTTGCAATCATGACTGCGCTACATGCCCGCGACATAACCGGCAAAGGTCAGGTTATTGATTTGGCAATCATTGAACCAATTCTTACGGTCCTTGGACCGCAAGTAATTGCATACGATCAATTAGGTGAGATTCAACAGCGTCGAGGAAATAGATCCAGTAACAATGCACCCCGTAACACTTACGTAACTTCAGATGGAAAATGGGTTGCAATATCAACGAGCGCACAAGCAATTGCTGAGCGTGTGATGCACCTTGTTGGAAGACCAGAGTTAGTAGATGAGCCTTGGTTTGCAAGTGGTGCAGAGCGTGCAAAGCATGCAGATGAATTAGATGACGCCGTTGGTGGTTGGATTAAAGAGCGCACTCGTGATGAAGTCATCAGAGAGTTTGAATTAGCAGAAGCTGCAGTTGCACCAATTTATGACATCACTGATATCTTTAAAGACGAACAGTTTGCAGCTCTGGAAACAATTAAAACTATTGAAGATGAAGAACTTGGTCCGATCAAAATTCAAAATGTTCTATTTCGATTATCTGATACTCCTGGAGAGATTAGGACTTCTGGTCCAAAACTTGGTAAACACACGGTAGAAATTCTCAAAAAGAACGGCCTGGGCGATGAAGAGATCGCAAACTTAAAGGCAAAGGGTATTATTTAGTATGGCCCAAACGCAGTACTTTAGAAGTTATCTCTACGCCCCTGCCAGTAAGCCAGAGTTAGTAGAAAAAGCATTTAATTCAAAGGCAGATTGCATCGTGATTGACCTTGAAGATGCTGTTCATCACGACAAGAAAGAAGACGCGCGTCGTTTCGTTGTCGATTTTCTAGCAACACCTGCCCCTAAACCATTTCTGGTTCGAATTAACGATCTTAAGGGGCCCTGGGGTCATGCTGACTTAGAGAGTATAAGTTCTCCAAATTTATTTGGAATTAGAATGCCCAAATCAGCATCCGTAGAAAATGTAAGGAAAGCCTCCAAAATTCTAGATTCAAAGAACTCTAATGCGCAAATACATTTACTCATTGAATCTGCTTTAGGTGTAGTTAAGGCATTTGAGTTGGCAACATGTGATTCAAAAGTTTCAGCGATCTCATTAGGTGAATCTGATTTACTTTCAGATTTACGCGCAACAAATGATGAAGCGTTAGCGTTCTCGCGCCTTTCTATATTGGTTGCGGCAAGAGCAGCTGGATTAAAGCAGCCATCACAATCTGTCTATGCAAATACAAAAGATTTAAAGGGTCTAGAGGAATCAACTTTGAGGGCAAAAGCAGTCGGATTCTTCGGAAGATCAGTGATTCATCCATCTCAAATTGAGATTGTTAATGAGATTTTTACCCCTACAAAAGAAGAGGCAGATAAAGCCAGTGAATTACTTCATGTTTATGATCAAATGCAGGCAACTGGAAATAGCGTGATGGCATTACCTAGCGGTGAAATGATCGATCCAGCAAATATTCATTATGCTAAATTTCAGTTAGATCTCTATCAATCTCTCAATAAATAGGAGTTCACATGACAAGTCCACTCGTTCAGGCGCTATCTGAAGCTGTAGAGGTTATTGATTTATCTCAACCACTGTATGCAGGAATGCCAGTTTCGCCTAACCACCCTGAGTTTCGACTAGCTTATATTCGCAGACATGGTGATTCCGTAAGAGCAGATGGTGGATCTGCTGCTAATGAAATGATTGTCACAGGTGGCCATGTGGGAACGCACGTTGATGCCCTTGCGCACGTTTCTCAAGATGGGATGCTGCATGGAAATGTTCCAATTTCTGACTGCTTTCAAGGTGGAAAATTTATTTCACACGGAATAGATCAGATGCATCCTGTTGTTACGCGTGGCTTAATGCTCAACATTGCAGCGCTCAAAGGTGTAGATATTCTTCCAGGGGGCTATGCGATCACAGCCGATGATCTTGAGGCTGAGTGTGCACGGATTGGTAAGACACCAAAGCCAGGTAATGCTGTTTTAATTAGAACTGGTTGGGGAAAACATTTTGGCACAGATGCAAAGAGTTACATAGGTCATGATTCTGGCGTTCCTGGAGTCGATGCAAGTGCAGGAAAATGGTTAGCCGATAAGAAGATTGTCGTTACTGGTTGTGACACAACTGCATATGAGCACATAGCACCAGGCAAAGGACATGCTGTTCTTCCCGTGCACCGCATACTTCTAGTTGAGGCTGGGATTCACATCATTGAACACATGAACTTAGAGGTAACTAATGAGAAAAATATCAGCGAGTTTATGTTTGTACTTGCTCCACTAAAGATTGTTGGCGGAACAGGATCTCCAGTTCGCCCATTGGCTGTTATTTAATGGAAACAATTGCACAACAGCTGGGAAGAGTTGCTTTTCAAATCACTCAAGATGGCCTATCTCCAGAACTTAGGCGCGAAGCATCTCGTCGTGTTTTGGACGTGATTGGTAATTCAATAGCAGCAACAAATCAACCAGCGACTCAAGTAGTTAACAAAATTGTTAAGTCTTGGGCTGGTCCAGCAGACTCCTTTGCAATTGGTGCAGCCAAGTTGCCCGCCTCTGCAGCTGCTTTGTTAAACGGCACATTGGCACATGCAATGGATTTTGATGACACTCATTTACCTTCAGTTTTACATCCAAGTGCTTCAGTTGTACCCGCAGCACTTGCCGTTGGATCAAAACTTGGATCAAAGCCAACAGAGGTTCTAGATGCAATTACTTTTGGAATAGAAGTTACATGCCGATTAGGTATGGCAGGTTTTGATCGAAAACTTGGTAACTCTGTATTTTTTGAACGTGGCTTTCATGCAACATCAATTTGCGGAACATTAGGTTCGGCAGTTGCAGCAGCCATGCTCATGAAACTTACTGCCGATGAGATCACTTCTGCTATTGGAATTTCAGCAAGCATGGGCGCTGGATTACTTGAAGCCAACCGCACAGGTGGAACAGTTAAGAGAATGCATTGCGGTTGGGCTGCACACGGTGGGGTTGTTGCTGCCGAACTTGCAAAGGGCGGACTGACTGGGCCTCCAACTGTGATTGAAGGTCGTTTTGGATTTATGCAGGCCTACTGTGGGGACCAAGTGAATCTTGATGAGATAACTGATGGATTAGGTGCTTCGTGGGTACTACCAGATCTATTTTTCAAGCCTTATCCATGTAATCACTTCACACATACTGGAATTGACGCTGCTCGAACATTGAAAGCAAAAGGTGTCACACCTGATCAAATCGTAAGTATTGATCTTGGCGTTCCTTCACCGGTTCTACGAACAATTGCAGAGCCACGTGAGTCAAAGATCAAACCTGAATCGGGTTATCACGCCGCATTTAGTGGACCCTTTACAGTTGCTGCGGCCTTCTATCGCGACAATGGCTTGGGTTTGTTTCATGAAGACTTTGAAGATGAATCAGCTCATGATCCTCAGATTCTTGCACTCGCAGCTAAAGTCAACGTAAATGCCAGCGAAGAGTGCGATGCAATATTTCCATTTCAATTTCCAGCGGTCTTAACTGCACACTTAAAAGATGGAACAAGCATGACCGAAAAAGTCTTGGTAAACCGAGGTGGACCTCAAAATCCTCTGACAGATGATGAGCTTGCTTTAAAGTTTGAATCGAATGTGAGAGCCAGCCTCAATCCAGATCAAGCGCGTGAGGTTGCACACACAATCTTTAACTTTGCCGAAAATAAAACCTCGCTGGCAGATTTGGCTTCACTACTTGAGCGGGTTTAAAAAGACTCCAAAAAGTTATAAAACTGAACTGGTCTGTGATTCTTTCTTAGCCATTTGCCTCTTGTAACCCTTGTAGCCATGTCTTAAACTTTCGCACCTATCCACCTCAAAATATTCTTAAGGGAGATTTAGCAATGGCTTCATACGATCTAATTATCAAGAATTCTCTGGTTGTCTTGCACGATCAAGAGAAGCCCTTAGCAGTTGATATCGCCATTAAAGATGGCAAGATCGCAAAGTTAGAAGCTAACCTTGATTCATCGCAAGCAACAGAAACGGTTGATGCTGGTGGAAAGCTTGCCTTCCCTGGAGTAGTTGATGCTCATCAACATTGGGGTATCTATAACCCGCTTGAAATCGACACAGCATCTGAGAGTAAGGCCTGCGCCCAAGGTGGAGTAACAACAGCCATTTCATACATGCGTACTGGTCAATATTATTTAAATAAGGGTGGGCCGTATAAAGATTTTTACCCAGAGGTTTTAGAAAAGGCTTCAGGTAAGGCCTATGTAGATTACGCATTCCACCTTGCACCACTGACAACAGAGCACATCGGTGAGATTCCTGAACTAATCAGTAAGTTTGGTGTTAACTCTTTCAAAATATTTATGTTCTATGGAAGCTATGGATTGCATGGTCGTTCAACTTCTCAAAACGAATTTTTGATGATTCCAGAGGGTGAACGCTACGACGTTGCACATTTTGAATTTGTCATGAGAGCGATTCAAAAAGCTCGAAAAGAAATGCCAAAGGTTGCAGATAACATCTCACTTTCACTCCACTGTGAAACAGCAGAGATTATGACTGCCTACACAAAGATGGTGGAAGAATCAGGTCGTCCTAAGGATCTTGAGGCTTACCATCTTTCCCGACCACCTCACTCGGAAGGTCTTGCAATCACTATTGCTTCATACTTGGCGCACGAAACAGAGTTGCCAAATATCAACTTGCTTCACTTAACATCATTTAAAGCAATTGATGCTGCGATGAAGATGACCTTGGCTTTCCCTCATGTTAACTTCCGTCGTGAAGTCACAATCGGTCACTTACTTGCTGACATTAAGAATTCAAAGGGAATTGGTGGCAAGGTAAATCCACCACTTCGTCCACGAGAAGATGTTGAGGCATTGTGGGAGCACTTACTTGCCGGCAACATCGACTGGGTAGCAAGTGATCATGCATGCTGTCGAGAAGAGACAAAGTTTGGTACTCCAAAGGAAGATGTTTTCGTAGCCAAATCAGGCTTTGGCGGCGCAGAGTACTTATTGGCAGGTCTTGTCAGCGAAACTAAGACAAGAAAACTGAGCTACCAAAAGATTGCCCAGTTAACTTCTTGGAACTCCGCCCAGCGCTTTGGTCTAAACAACAAAGGTGCAATTGCTGTTGGTTTTGATGCAGATATTGCTTTGGTAGATCCAAACGCTTCCTACGTTGTTAAGGCAGATGAGTCACTTTCTGAGCAGGAGTACACCCCGTTTGAAGGATTCACGATAAATGCAAAGGTGACCGATACTTGGCTGCGCGGTAAAAAGATATTTGGTAATGGCAATGTGATTGGCACCCCAATGGGTCAATACCAATCTCGACCAACTTCTAAATAAGGCGTGTTAAAGGAAAAATGATGGTCGAAATAGGAGGTTCATATGCGTGACATAGAAGAGATGTTGACTCTTGACGAGCGATCAAGTGCGGATTTCATTCTCTCTCTGCGTAAAAGATGGGCAGATACCGTCTACCCCGCATTTATCGATGAGTTTAATAACTCCGGCAAAAAGATAAATACGCCGCAAGAGGGCGAGATCGTTCTAAAGAGCATGGCTCTTTATCCTTGGTTTAGTCACTTAGAGCGCATCGGGCAAAAAATGATGTGGAGACTAGGAAGTGATGTTGTCTTTAGATGCAGTGATGAGTTATTAAATCAGCTCAATTCTGTACCTAATAAGAGCGCGGCAGGATTAGAGCTTGATCCTGCTCTTGAACTTCCGCACTATTACACAGAGACAGATATTCATATGCAACCAGGAAGTTTCTACTCCAATGACCTTTCTGGATATGTCTATCAATTTGGTGCGCGCATTGTTATGTTGCGAGATAACGATGGATATAAATTCCATAAGTTATTTGCACAAACTGCCCTACCGGATCTACCTACCAAGCCACGAGTAGTTGATATCGCATGTGGTTTTGGCAAGAGCACGCGACCTTTGGTTTCTCGCTACCCGGATGCTGAGGTTATTGGCGTTGATTTGGCGGCGCCAGGGTTGAAGTTAGCCCATGCCGAGGCTGTAGCAGATGGTGTAACTATTCAATTTAAACAACAAGATGGCCGGAAAGTTGGACTACCTGACGCTTCAGTTGATTTAGTCACGGGCACCATGATCTTGCATGAAATGCCAGCTGAAGCAATTGTAGAGACAGTTCAAGAGGCAACGAGATTGCTAAAGCCAGGCGGTGTTATCCGCTTCTTGGAGTTTCAACCAACTGGTGATCCTGTCCGCGATGCAACAGTCTATGAACATGCAGAGAGAAATAATGAGCCATATTTTCGTGCACTTTTTGCAACCGACATGATTGAAGTCTGCAAAAAAATGGGGTTAACGGATGTGAAATGGGTTGCCTTTGATGAGCGTGCAGAAGGTCTTCGCCCTCAAGGATGGCCAACAAGATCTGATTGGCATTTCCCTTGGTGCGTATTGCAAGCAACGAAGGCGGCATAAAGTGAGTACTGAGTTTGATTTCTTCGAAAACCCTCAGATTTCTAAACTATTTGATTTAGTTTTGGAACTGGGAATGGATCTTCATGTAACAACTACCCGTCTTCGAGCTTTGGAGATGTTGTTGATTCGAAATGGTGATTTAAAGGCTGACCAACTGGATGGATTCATTCCAACTGAAGCCGAAAAACAAAGATTAGATCTAAAACGTGATGAGTTCATGGCTAGATTAATACGAATCATCACTGAGTCAGGTCCATCTGAACACCCTCTTCGTGAGCAATGGGATGCAGCAATCGCACAACGTAATTTGAATAATTAGGCTAACTAAGTAAATTAAATAGCATTCATCAAAAAAGCCACAAGGGCCGGACTATTAAGTCCGGCCCTTGTGGCTATGTTTTTTAGGTTGTAATTACTTAATTAGTGCGATCTGAGCCTTTGCTTTTGTGTACAAAGGACCTGTGATCTTTGAGAAGCCAGTCTGAGGGAATTTAACTGGACACTGATCTAGCAGGTATGTAAACCATGCGGCAACATCCTTCTGCTTTTCTGCGTTCTTCTTTGATGCTGCAGGATAAGCAAGACCGTATGAGGCAGTACCTAATGAATAAGCACCTGGGATCTTCTTTGTGAAGTCAACAGAAAGTGTTCCATTGGCATTAATTGTTCCACCACCAAGGAAAGCTGATGTTCCAGCTGCTGTTGGATCGACAAACTCCCCATTTGTATTTTGAACAAATGCTGAAGGAATCTTGTTAGCTAGTGCAAAGTTAAGCTCACCGTAACCAATTGATCCATCTAAACCTGCTACACCAGCTGCTACTGCTGCTGATCCAGATTGACCCTGGAAGTTAAACTGTCCGGCAATCGATCTTGGAGTTGAAGCTGTAAATGTTGGAGCACCTTTATTTGTCCAGATTGTCGGTGCTGTTCCATGTAGAAACTTTCCAAAGTTTTCAGTTGTTCCAGAACCATCTGTGCGATACCACACTGTAATTGCAGTTTGAGGAAGTGCGTAGTCAATTACCTTAGACGTGTATTTAAGAACTTTAGGGTTACCTTTTGCATCAAGGACTGGAACAGTGTTTGTTACTCTCTTACCCTTGACAGTGGTTGTGACTTTCTTAGTTTCGAAAACCGGAGTCTTTACTGTTCGTGTGTTGTCTTTGTCAATCGCTGGATCATTCCAAACTGTGATTTTACCGCTGAAAATTCCTGCGATTGTTTTTGGAGAAAGATATAGTCCTTCTTTAATTCCTTTTACGTTATACATGATTGCAATTGGTGCTGCAAAAATAGGAGCGTAGATAATGTTTGCTGGCTCTCCAGAAGAATATGGAGCATCTGATCCAGCGAAATCTACAAGGTTGCCGGCTGAAAAGTCTGTGCGACCTTTGCTAGAGCCTCCGCCAGGATAGTTCACGATGTTTTGTGTTGCTGCGGTGAAGTCACCTTTACAAGCATCAATGAGTGGAGCAGCAAATGTTGCGCCACTTCCATTAATTGTTCCAGCTGCTGTTGCTGGTGATGTACCTGCAATGAGTGCGGTAACCGTTAGCAGCGAAACTGCAAAACTTAAACGTAATTTCATTTTTCCCCCATTTAGATGACGTCTTACTTAGACGTTTGAGGGAAATCTAATGTTCTAGCCCAAACAGGCGTGAAACTAGAAGCCAACGATGCCCGACGGTAAAGCAAACTTTAGGTGAACAGAATTAGCCGAAACGGCCAGTAACGTAATCTTCAGTTCTCTTATCTTTAGGATTACTAAAGATCTGGGAGGTCGGGGCTGACTCAATTAGCTGGCCCGGACCACCATCAGAGAGGAAAAATCCTGTGTAATCAGATACACGGGCCGCTTGTTGCATATTGTGAGTGACAATAACAATGGTCATTGTCTCTGAGAGCTCCCGAATGGTCTCTTCAATGCGAAGGGTTGAACCAGGATCAAGAGCAGAGCATGGTTCATCCATAAGTAGTACCTGAGGCTTCACCGCAAGTGAACGAGCGATACAAAGGCGCTGTTGCTGGCCTCCAGATAAAGTCCCGCCGTATTGGTCTAGGCGATCTTTAACTTCACTCCATAGACCGGCACGTACAAGACAGTCTTCTAATAGTTCGTCGGCATTATTGATTTTAATCTGAGCTAGCTTGAGACCAGAGAGGACATTCTCTTTAATTGTCATGGAAGGGAATGGATTTGGCTTCTGAAATACCATGCCAATTCCTAGGCGAATCTTTGTAACATCAACTCCAGAGCGGTATATATCTTTTCCATCAAGAAGAACCTCACCAGCCATTGCAGCGGTTGGGATAAATTCATGCATTCGATTAAGAATACGAATAAAAGTTGATTTACCGCAGCCAGAAGGTCCAATTAGTGCGGTTACTGTTCCTGAATAAAAATCTAGTGAAATATCAGAGAGAACGTGCTTTTGACCAAACCATGCGTGAATGCTTCGTGCTTCCAAGCCAACACCCTGAAACAAACCTTCAGAAGTTCTCGAAGAGGCAACCGATGCTAACGAGTTCACTTTGATCTCAGACATTACTTTTCCCCTTTATTTAGCATTTTCATCTTGATTTCCTTAATTACCTTTTTTTATTTCCCAAAATACGAGTGAGTGCAAAAAATGCCATCACTACAATCATGAGAACAAAAATTCCTGTCCAAGCACGAGCAATTGCAGTTTCTGTTCCTAGGCCAAAATTTTTCCAAATATAGAATGGGAGCGCCGAATTATTGCCACTAAATGGATTCCAGTTCATTGCGTCATTGCCGCCGATAGTCAGTAACAATGGAGCAGTCTCCCCTGCAACTCGAGCCACTCCTAGAATTACTGCTGTAATAAGTCCACTTCTTGCCGCAGGAATAACGACTAGTGCAACGGTTTTCCATTGTGTGGCACCAAGAGCTAATCCAGCCTCACGTAAATCAGTTGGAATCAGCTTTAAAACTTCTTCTGCAGTACGGGCAACGGTTGGGATCATTAAAATTGCCAGCGCCATAGAACCGGCTGCAGTTGTGTAGGTCCCACCAAAAGAAATCATCCAGACTGCATAGATAAAGAGCCCTGCAACAATGGATGGAACACCACTCATTGCCTGCACGAAGAACCGAACAACCCCGGCAGCTTTACCATTTACTTCTGTTAGATACAACGCAGTTAAGAGTCCAATTGGAATGCTTACAATTGTTGCAAGTGCAACTACGTACAATGAACCAACTAATGCATGGAGCAGTCCGCCCTCATTTAACGGTGCATCTGATGATGTTACGGACATATCATTGAAAAAGATTCCAAGCGAAAGCCCAGGTGCGCCCTTTCGAATTATTTCGAATATTATGGAAATTACTGGCAATAGTACAAAGGCTGCAAGAAAATAAATAATGATCGTTGATACAGAGTTGGCCGCGGCTTTTCGGTCTTGGCGAATCCAACTGATCGAAGAAGCAATCACTATTGAAAACACAACAAATGTTGCTATCCAACCTAATGCTCCAGCCATAGGAGAAATTGCAACCACAATTAAACTTGCAAGTACTGCTCCAATTGCACCAAATAAATCTGGTAACCACTGCTTTGGGGTGGCCTTCCAGGGCTTAATTGGCTTTGGAGTTGATGCCCCGTCTGGCAAAGGTTGCTTTGGCTTATTGCCAATCAAAGTACTCATCCTTTGCGAACCGTTCTATTGATAATTATATTTGCAATGAAGTTAACGATAAGAGTCACAACAAAGAGAACAAAACCTGCAGCCATGAGCGCCTTGAGCTCTGGAGCATTTGCCTCTCCAAATTTATTCACAATTAATGAGGCAACTGAACCACCGGCGCTCAAAAGAATCTCTGGACGAATGTCATAAACCAAGTTAAGAACTGTGTAAACAGCAACAGTTTCACCCAAAGCTCGTCCCAGCCCTAGCATCGCTCCACCGATCACTCCACCTTTTCCGTATGGAATTACAACTGCACGAATCATTGACCATCTGGTTGCACCAAGTGCATATGCTGCTTGAATTCTATCTAGCGGGGTTTGAGCAAAAACTTCACGAGATATTGATGTAATGATTGGAACGATCATAATTGCAAGTACTAGACCCGCAATAAATGGGGATCTCGTAAAAAAATCACCAGGCATTGAGAAAATTGGGATAAAACCTAAGTACTTGTTAATTAATCTCGCCCACTCTTCCGCTTGAGGCATTAATACAAAATATCCCCAAACTCCAAAAACGATCGATGGAATGGCAGCCATAATGTCTACAACCAAAACCATTGGCTTTTTGATCCACTCAGGTGCATAGTAAGAAAGAAACAACGCTGTGCCAAAAGCTAATGGAAATCCAAAAAATAGACCGATAAAACTAATGACGAGCGTTCCATAAAGCATCGCACCAATTCCATAAGATGCTTCAGTTGCGTTCTCAATACTTTCCGGAACCCAGTCAAAAGATGTTATAAAACTCAAACCTTCAGATCTAAATACACCAAAGCCGTTGTACAAAAGAAAAAGTGAAATCAATCCAAGAAGTACTAGTGAGATAAAGCCACCTGAGCTAACAACTGCTCTAAATACGCGATCTGAAAATCGAGGTTCTGTTGTTATCTCGCGTGGCTGAGGCACCTGCGAGGGGGTTGTATTCCCCAATTTCTCAGTGATGCTCACAGGCTGATCATGCCCGCTTGCCTTCAATGTGGGGCAGAGGAAAAGTGAACAGAAGGTTAACGAAGTGTGAAGAAACCGAATTTCAGCCTCGTGTAAGCCTGATTTAGAGGACGTTTAATGACCTTTTGAATTCAAGGTCGTTGCACGCCGAAAGGGATCTATGAATTAGATCTGCTCTTGGTCACTGCAATCTGGTCCAGAATCTCCATCACGCGGATTGATTCTTCTATTGGAAGTACCCAACTTGTTTCACCCTTAATTCGGGCTCCAAAGTTTTCAACCATTAATTGATACGGATCAACAGGGGCAAACGTCTCTAAAGTGTTTCCAATCTTTAATACACTTGCATTTTTAAATGAGGTAAATGCATCATTGCCAATATTTTCAATTGATGAAAGTGAACCAATTACTAACAATTGTTGTTCTTCATCTCGTTCAAATGATGTAAGGACATTCGCGGCGATGGATCCATTTAGTGTTGCATCTAATCGAGTCGTCATGTCAACGCCCGTTGGTGCAGTATTTCTCTCAACAGAGTCAATAGCCAACTTGAGGTCACCTTGAGTGAGTGCAGAAAATGCATGCAATGGATATGGCCCAACATCAAACAAACTTCCACCACCCATCTCTGGAATCAAACGATAATTTCCTTCCAATGAACCTGGAAACGTAAAAGACGAGTCAATTGAATTAATCTCACCTATTGCGCCACTTGTTACAAGTTCAACCATACGGATAAACCGTGGATGCCAACGTGTCCACACTGCTTCAACTAATAATCGATCATTTGCTTGGGCTGCATCTGCCATTGATCTGGCTTCGATTGCATTCATCGCTATTGGTTTTTCACAGAGCACATGCTTTCCTGCGTTAAGTGCTTTGATACTCCATTCACAGTGCTGATGATTTGCTAAGGAAATATAGACAGCATCAATATCTGGATCATCTAATAAATCTTGATATGTTAAATGGACTTTTATGGGCTCTAAAGATTGAGAGCGAATTACATCTCTACTTGCAACTGCATACAAGGTTGCATTTTTTGCAACATGAACAGCAGGTGCTAATGCATTTGTTGCAATATACCCCGCACCGAGAAATCCCCAACGGACACTCATGATCTAAGGAGATTCGGAACAACTGGCAAACCATTCTTTAACGCAGATTCCTCCGCAGCCTGCATAATTGCAACAACATCTCGAGATTGCGTTGATGTCACTGACATAGCTTTACCTTCATTGATTCTTGCGACAAGTGATTCATGAAAAGCATAGGGTTTTAAGGATTTAAGTGGAATGGATTCAACTTTGCCATCTACTCTGTGAATAGATATTTTGGCTGGATGATCAGCAACTGAGCCGCCTGCGCTCGTATCCCAATCCCCCACTATGGAACCCTTTGTTCCCAGAATGAAGAATTTAGGTTTGCGAGCAGCAGCAAGGTCCGAGTTGGTAAAAATCGCCTGAACTCCATCTGTAAATGTAAGTGTTACTTGTGCATGGTCGGCATTTGTTACGTGATCCCATACTCGCTTTTGGTTAAGCCCATTTACATATTGAAGCGGTGAAGAAATCACTGCCAAAATTTGATCTATAAAGTGGCTACCCCAATCAAATATGGCTCCACCTGAAACTGCAACTTCGGAGTGCCAGAATGAACAAGGCTTGGAATATCCACCTACAAAACTTTCATAATGAAAAACTTCACCGATTTCGCCAGAATCGATCAATGATTTGATTGTGACAAAGTCTGCATCAAAGCGACGGTTTTGATAGACAACTAGCAACAGCTGTGATGCACCAGCAATGGCCATCAACTCATCGCACTCTTGGGTAGTCAGAGCCATCGGTTTTTCTAGTACAACATTTATTCCACGCGTTAAAGCTTCTTTAGCCCAGTAAAAATGCGAGTTAGGTGGTGTTGATACAACCACAAGATCAATGTTTCCGGAGTCAAGCATTGTCTGAGCATCATTAAAGGTTTTTGCATTTGGAGCAAGCTCTAATGCAGCTTCTAATCGCTCTGGATTAGTGTCACAAACGGCAGATAGAACCATCCCTGGTGTTGAGAGCAATGCTTTATTGTGTTCATCACCAATTGCGCCATAGGCCAACAGCGCCGTTCTAATATCTGCTTTAGACAATCCGAATGCTCCTCATGTTTTTTAACCTGCGCAAGGTTGCCCGTGTAGTGAACAAGATGCGCGGTAGAAGTGTTTTTGTTGACCATTTGGTCAGTCAAAAATTGGACCAACGGTCCTTGAACGCTTAATCTCAAAAAAACCAGGATACGAAGCAGAAAGGACTACTCCATCCCATAGTTTTCCTGCCTCTTCACCTTTAGGTGCGGGAGAAATAACAGGGCCAAAAAACCCAATCCCATTGATAGCAATAATCGGTGTTCCTACATCATCGCCAACTAGTTTTAGTCCACGTTCATGGCTTTGGATGATCTCTTTATCCCAATCTGAGTTATTCATCTCTAGAGCAAATTTTGAATCTAGGCCAATCTCTTTAAGAGCTTCAATTAAAAGATCTTGCGAGACGGACTCTTTTTGAACATGGATACGAGTGCTAATCGCTGTGTAAAGCGGCAAAGTTTTCTCCTTGCCGTACTGATTTTCAACAGCTTTAATGACACGAGCACAAGCCCATGAGCTCGCAAAAATCGCTTTATATTTTTCTGGCATTTCACGGTCTTTGTTCAAGTGTGGCAAACTAAAAATGTTCCAAGAAACTTCAATATCACGGACTTTTTCAACTTCTAAGATCCATCTAGATGTAATGAAGGCCCAAGGGCACATTGGGTCAAACCAAAATTCAGCTTTTGTCTGCATGTGCAGATTCTACTGCTCAAAAATCTAAGTAATTCTCACCCAGAACAAGAAGGATTGGGCGCATAGGCTAAAAAAGTCCTAGGAGTTGGATTTGGTAGCCTTGAACAATGAACCTTTCTATTCGACCTGTAGAGCTGCGTGATAAAGAGCGATGGCTAGAACTTTGGAAGGGGTATCTAACTTTCTACAAAACTGAGTTTTCAGCCGATAAAACTGAGATGACATGGAAGCGTTTGCTTGATCCCAACTTTAATCTTTACTGTTTACTGGCCGAACGTGATGGTCAAATTATGGGAATGACAACTTTTAACTTTCAAAATTCAACGTGGTCAGAAAACGGGCAGTGCCTGTTGGAGGACTTATTCGTTGATGAAACCATTCGTGGACAGGGAACAGGTCGAGCTTTAATCAATTCTGTAATTACTGAGGCTAAAAAGCGTGGTTGCTCAAGGGTATATTGGAACACCGATGAAACTAATCAAACTGCTCGAAAGCTATACGACAGTTACGTATTGGAATCAGGCAAACGTCAGTATCGAGTTCCAATAATTTAATATTTTAGCTAGATATCCCAAGCAAAATTCTTACCCAGGATTGACTGCAACGACTGGTTTTCTCCTGCATAGATATCTTGAAGGAATTTTCTATCATCTTCTAACATTTCTGGAACTTTCAGCTCAACTAATGATTTTTTTGAGATTCTTGACTTAGTCGAGTAGCTAAGTAATTTGCTTTTAAATATTGCTTCATTTAACTTTGGAAATCTGCTTGCTCGTGCAACATTGCGCTTTGGAAATGCTAATTGGCTCTCTTCGTTAGCAATGGCAGAATTTGGAAGAAGAAATTTAAGTACTCCGTGGAGCTCATCGCCGCTTTGTGTCAAAGTCGATTCAAAACTTATAACATGAAGTTGTTTAAGCGGAAAAAAATTAAGGTAGCGTGCAATTTGCTCGGAATAAAAACCAGCTGTAACCATGTCCCCATAGGGCTTACCTTGATTTAGTTTATAGTTTCGAACCGCTTCGCCAAAAGTTGTGGAAGTCTCGATTGCACCCACGCGCCGTCCATGCCAATAGGCTGAATATGCTCGATCAATTGGATTTCTTAAGATTGCAATAATTTTTACTTCAGGAAAGTGTTTGTGGATGCGTCCGGGTGCCTCTTGGCTCACAAGGTAACTGGGAGATTTTTCACCCTTAATTTGATGTGGTTTCGCATCTTCAAAATTTGCAAGGTATGCGCTCAGGCCTACACCATCTTGATACTGACCTTTCCTGTTCCAAAAATGGAGTTCGCGATTTAAAATAAATATATCTTTTTCTTGTTCCTCAAGAAAAGCTCGCAAACTTGTTGAGCCAGATTTCTGAGCGCCAACGACAAGAAAATCTAATTCTCTCATTCCAAGAGCCTATGGGAAGCGTCATTATGCAGAGGATAAACATCTAGCGTGTCTGCCTAGATGTAACTGAGAATTTCTCCTCTCAGGCCTGTGGGAAATGTGTTCCTAGATCCGAGAAATTTCCCAGAGCTTATCTTCGTGGCGATCTACTACCCAGCATGAGTAATTGGTTAGCTCAGGTTTTGCAAACCAACTAGCCCCATCACGGCCTGCAACTATTAAAGCCGTAGCAAGCGCATCTACTAAACCTGCATTTTCGCCAACTACAGTGGCCGATCTTGCCCCCACTGCAATTGTTTTTGTTTGTGGATCAATAATGTGATTGCCTCGTTCATAAGTACCACTCGTTGCAATTGCGCCATCATTGATTTCATAAATTTTTGAAACCAATTCTGTTTTTTCCGGATGAGCAATACCTATCTGCCATGGTGAAACCTGTGATGAACCCCCACGTAAGGCTATGTCACCACCTGCATTTACTTGAATATGTAGTGCCCCTGCTGCTTGAAGTTGATTACAGATTTGATCTGCTGCCCAACCTTTAACGTATCCAGATGGATCAAATCCCCCATCAACTGACCATGGATCAAATGCTCCGTCAGTAATCTCTCTAGCAAGAAGGCAACCTTGCCAAACTTCTTGTAGTAATGGATCTGCCTGGCTAATTTGCATTTGTCCTGATCGAATCTTGCTTACCTGCGAATCTAGGATAAATGTTGAGAAAATCTGATCAACTTTGTGGAGAAAATCAATTTGCCTCTGGTAAGAAAAATTCTCTAAATCTGATTCGATAGTAACAACAGTTGACCAAACCTCTTCACTGTGGACATTTGCCATTCTTGGTTAATTCAGATTTAAGAATTTAGTCATCGTAGTCATCATCACCATGGCCACCATATCTTGGTTTTTCACCGCCATCTTCGCCATCGTCGTCGTCGTCATCATCATCGTTGCCACCCAAAATAGTTGGTTTGGCCGACGGCGCAGGTGTGTTGTTTGCATTAGGAGATTGTGGTTGGCCTGAATTTGATGGTGCCGGGAGTTGAGATGCTTGAGGGGTGGTTACTCCCGCCGGATTTGAATTTACACCGACTGCAGGTGGTTTGATAAATAAGAATCCTGCAAATAGCACAAGTGGTGCTACAAGAATTAAAATTCGTTTCATTTAGATACCCGCCTTCTTAATTGCCGAACCTAGAGACGCTCTCCAGCCGTTAGATGTGTAAGAAGCACGGCTAACTCCTTGCACTTGAGAGGCGTTAACTACACCGAGTGTTTGTTCAATTAAAAATGGAACAGCCTGCTGAGAAATTGACAGTGAACGACGATCTCCATCTGGAAATTTCAATGCACTAGCGGCAGTAATTGTTCCGTTGCTTACAGTAATTTCTACTTGAACGGGCCCCCATTGAGTTTGCACGACATTACCTGTAAACACACCAGAGACTGTTTGATTTTGAGTTGGCGTTGAGGGTGAAGGTGTGGCTTTACCAGGGTTTGTTGGCGCTGGTTTATTTGACTTAGTTGCTGTTGGAGTTGGTGCCACAGGAACCGGTAAAGATTCAGTCGCAACAGATTGCAATTGTGGAGGTTGGTATGCCAGAACACTGGTCACCGCCGCGGCTGTTCCAGTAAGAACAATTATTGCTCTACGAAACATTAACTTCTCCCGCTTCTATCCATGAAAGGCAAATGCTTCATCATGGAATCTGTTTTTTGGAATACCAGCCTTTTTGGCAGCAGCTTTGACCGCAGATACCAATCCCTCAGGCCCACAAATAAAGACTTCCGCATCCTGAAAGTTTGGTACAAATTCCTTAATGTACTCATAAGACATCGTGTGAACCGACCGTGAACCCACCAAATAATGAACTCGCGCCCCTATTCGATCTGAAATTTCATCTAGCTCTTTGCGTAAAACTAATTCGGATTCCGTAGATGCACGATACAAAATATCAATTTGCGTATTATTTGGAAACTCTTCCATAATCGCACGTAGCGGTGTAATGCCTACGCCGCCACCTATTAAAACAATATGTCTGCCTCGTCGAGCAGAACTTGCTTTAAAGACACCGTAAGGTCCCTCGATAAATACTCTTGTGCCCTCACTTAAATTTGCTAACTCAGATGACGAGTCACCCAAAGCTTTTACTGTGATCCTGATGGAAGTATCTGTGGGCGGCGCCGAAAGTGAGTATGGATGGGATTGATACCAAAGATCCTTACTTAAAAATCGCCATGAGAAGAACTGTCCGCCTTGGGCATTCAATCTTTTGATATCACGGCCCTTGATATAAATCGAGACTACTCCATGTCCCTCACTTACGATCTTATCGACCACCAGTTTATGGCGTAGTGAATTTACGACAGGCAAGAGAACTCGCCAGTACAAAATTGCAATAACAACCGATGAATAAAGTCCTATCCAATAACTCTTTGCGAGAGGGTGTGAAATGAACATTGCACCAGTTAGAATCTGATGCATAAAAGAAAGTGCGACACCTAGGTACGTATACAAGTGAATTACCCACCAGGATTCATAAGTAATGCTTTGCCGAAAAATTCGATAAGAAGAAACCCCAGCAACAAGCAATAAGACAAATCCTAAAGTTGCAGGCAACATCCATGGATAAGTTGTAATCATTGTCCAAAGTACAGAACCAATTCTTACCTGATCGCCGCCGGCATATCCCAAAGCAACGAGGAGAACATGCAGCGTGATGAAGTAAAGGGCATACGGCATTGCTTTGCGATGCCAGGTGACTAGACGATCATGACCTAAAACATTTTCAATCCAAGAGATGCGGGCTATAAGTAATAGGCCAATTATGGAAAGGTATGAGCCAGTTAATGCAAAAAATCTAGATGCAGTTGTGATTTGAGAATATATATCAGCAAAATCTGATGGTCTTAAGGTTGTTATTTGAATAGTAAGTGTTAGTCCCAAACCGATTCCAGTGATTAGGGCGATTTGATCATCTTTAAATCGCTTTGACATGTCAACATAGTATCTGAATTTGATGAGTTGAAACGAAATAAAGGAAATTGATCTGCGTAATTAGGGCTAGCACTGAATGAATGAAAGTGCGCCGCTGAACAATCAGACCTTGCAAGATTCGTATCCCTTCAGGCCTCGCCATAATTGAGTTGCCACGATTGGTGTAAAATTCTCTAAATGAGCGCTGCCGGAGTTACAAAAGCGATCCAGGATAAGGCAAGCCCAACTCAAGCCAGGCATTCGCAAAGATTTTTTAAGACTTTAAAAGGCGAATATGGATTTGGAGATGTCTTCCTAGGTGTTACCGTCCCGCAGATAAGAATTATTGCCAATGAATACAAAGATTTAACTTTGCCACAGATTGAAAAGTTAATGGCCTCTAAGTTTCATGAAGTCCGCTTTTGCGGTTTGGTGGTCCTGACGTTGCAGTTCAAATCAACTTCAGAATTGATAGTCCACAAAAAGATATTTGATTTCTATTTAAAACAGGTAAAAGCAGATCGAGTAAACAATTGGGATTTAGTTGATGTAAGCGCTCCAATCATTGGTCAATATTTGATTGGATCAGGTTCAAGTAACCAATTACTTCTTAAACTTACAAGCAGTAAATCTTTATGGCAAAGACGGGTAGCAATTGTCTTTACCTTTGCTTTTATCCGGGAAGGTATTCCACAACCAACTCTTCTTGTAGCTCAGGAATTACTGCGCGATGAACAAGATTTGATCCACAAGGCCACAGGTTGGATGCTCCGTGAAATGGGTAAACGCAATCCAATAGAACTAAGGAGATTCTTAGAGAAAAATGCTTCTGTGATGCCAAGGACGATGCTTCGCTATGCCATTGAAAAGTTCTCAGAAACTGAGCGCAAGAAATGGCTAGCAAAGTGAACACGGTTTCTTTGTTCGGTTTTATTCGTAAGTGTCACAGCCTATAAAAATCGCCTTAAATGTTAAACTTTAGTTAAATCGAGCTCAATTAGTGCCTACTAAATGTTCCTCTATAAGGAGAAGTACATGTCATCAGCAAATACTGTTGTAGCAACGGGTGTAAATCCTGAAAGACTCACTAATGTTCGCAAATGGAACCTGACGCTAACAATTCTTCACTTTGGACAGGCTGTAGCGATGCTTCTGCTGACAAATGATTTTGCTCTTAAAGTTCTTAGTTCATTTCCAGCAGGTCCTCCAGGAACAGAGGGTCTAGTTACTTCAACTCTTTTTGAAGTCCGTGTTGGTTGGGTTATTGGCGCATTCCTTGCACTGGCTGGCTTAGACCATCTGCTTACATCAACATTTGCAAGAAAAACATATGAGACCGATCTTAAAAAGGGAATCAACCGTTTTCGTTGGGCTGAGTACTCAATTAGTGCATCTCTTATGGTTGCCATCATCAGTATGTACTGGGGAATTTTGACCCTTGCAGCTTTGGTTGCAGTTGTCGGTGCAAATATTGCGATGATTCTCTTTGGTTGGCTGCAAGAGAAAATGAACCCACCAGGGCGCACTTCTACAACAATGATGCCTTTTTGGTTTGGAACACTTGCTGGAATTACGCCGTGGTTAGCAATGGCTGTAAATATTTCTCAAATCCCTCTAGATGAAGCACCGAACGGTCTCTTTTTGATTATGATCGTTCAGGCTATTTTCTTTTTCTGCTTCGGCCTCAATCAGTGGTTGCAGTATCGCGGAGTCGGAAAGTGGACTAACTACATGTTTGGTGAAAAGACTTATTTGATTTTAAGCCTTGGTGCTAAATCACTTCTAGCCTGGCAGATCTTTGCTGTTTCTCTAATTCCTATAGCTAACTAGCAAGACTCTGCAGGTACTGCTTCCTATAATTTAAAGCAGTAAAGAAGAGTCGCTCTCTAATCCAGATCCTGATTTCTTGCCCACGGTTGCCATATTTGGACATTTCACGATTTGGGATTAAACCCCTCCCTGAGTAATTCCTGTGGCCTGCCAAAGGGCGAAGCAAATGAGGGCCTTGTCGTCCTACGAACTGGGTGAGAACTCGCAGTTCAAATAACCTCACCTGGCGGCGTATGAAGCAAATCCCCCGCAATTATCACCCCCTTTCTCTGATTAGAGGGTGAAAAAACACCATTGATGCATCACCCTTAGAGGATGAGAAATAAAGATGTGGGGTCACCCCTACCTGCCTATAGCAGCAGTGTCCACAAAATTATTGAAAATGCAATTGAAAAGAATGACCTAGATTTTTTCTATCGCCTGTATTTAACCAGAATGGCAGAACTGTCTCTAACTGGACAAGGAAAAGAATTTATTGAGTTTGCAAATAGCTCGCTTGATCAAACACAAAATAGTGTGTTCATGGCTAAGGGGTTTGAGGCCATTGGATCTTTAATTGATTTAAATTTCACCAAATGTATCAACCTCCTGGATGAACTTGAAGAGAGTACTCGGGAAGACGAGATCAAAGTATGGGTCGATCAAATCAGTAACTTGTGTCGGGCATACGTAAACTTTCATAATGGGAATTATCAACTATCACTAAAACACGCTGAGGTAGCAATTGCTTCTCCAATGAAGAGCGGCACGTTAGACCCAATGGATAAAGGTAGATTGATACGCCTAGTTGCCTGCATTGGCCTAATCACTTCCGACATTGAACTTATAGATAAGTGTGCCGAAGATATCTTGACAATAGTAAATCCGGACAATTTAGCTGTATTAGATCAAGCCAAATCTGCAATCAAATCTATGCAATTACTTGCCCATGGTGAATATAGACAAGCCTTTGAATTGGCTAAGACCACAATTGCTATCGAGCAGGCATCCGGTCGAGTTGGTGTTGCCGACCCATTTGATTGCAAATTTGTCTTAATTCGCTGCTTTTATGAATTTTCAATGATTGATGAAGCATTGGATGAAATTATAAAGCTGAAGAACGAGGCTAAGCAAAACAATTTAACCTTCATCGCATATCTTTGTGAAGTTGGTGAGATTAGAATTTTGTCACGGATTCCCAATAGCCAGGATAGGGTCTCTAACGAAATAAATAGATTAAAAAATGAGCTCCTATTTAATCCGGATCTAAAAGCTATGACCTGGTTAGTTGATTTGGCAGAGTTTTTCGCTAAAAATCATTTTAATGATCTGGGTAGACTTAACAATATTCTAGATCGCAACTCGGAAATTAAATATTTGCAGCATCAAGGTAAAAGCGTTTTCAGGAAGTTTAAGCCAGATGATATAAACGAAATCAAGAAGCTTGCAGAAGGCACTGCACATGAGATCATTAGAAAAAACCTACATTTATCTAAAGTAAAGACCGAAGGGGTTAAGAATCAACGCGAATACCTAAAAATTGCACTGGCTAAAGGTGAGCAGGTAGGAGCACTTGAAATTTTCTTACGGCAGGATAATTTAACCTTGGAAGCAATTATTAGCTTATCCCCAGCTAGTAACTCTATCTGGCTAGAATCATTAAGTAGGTTAGCAATTGAGCGCATTAAAGAACGTAATCAATTTGTAAAAGACTCTGGAGAACAACTAACATCGCGCGAGATAGAGGTCTTAAACTATTTAGTTTCAGAAAATTCGATCTCCTCTATAGGTCAAACCTTGCACATCTCGAAGAATACGATGAAAACCCACCTACGAAACATTTATAGGAAGTTAGGTGTAAATGGAAGACATGAAGCTGCAAAGAAAGCAAAAGAGTATTTTTTTATTTAAAATGAGCCGCCCTAGAAGCTGGATCAAATATCTCGCTCGCGCCATGCCAAGACCATAGATGGCAATGAGGAACAAGCGAAAAGCATGGAAATAATCAGGTAACTTCCAGCATTGCCTTCAGGCTCGAACAATTTCAATTCTGGCGCCTAAATCATCACAAGTAAGAGTGCCACGACT
>CAIUSQ010000140.1 GCA_903901905.1 uncultured Actinomycetes bacterium | reverse complement strand
AATACTGCCCACATCGATAGATTTTTTGCATCAATACGATCCCAAACTGAGACTAGAACCGCTAGAACAGTTAGAGCAGCTGCTGCTACGCGCCTGCTAGAAATCAATTTTTTGCCGCCGCCCGTGAGCCCAATTCGATCAACATATAGCGACATCGCGGTTTGACCAGCAATCGAGGCCACTGAATAAATTGCTACACCAATAATTGGAACCACTTGAGTTTGAAAAGCTACAAAAGTTCCACCAAGTGCGCCCGCAAATAAACGCCAACGGGGGATTTCTTTTTCAGTTACCGCTTTGCGAAGGTTTGTAATTCCATCTTTGATCCCTCTATGAAAGAGGGAGATGATCGCGATGATGATTAAACCAGAGCCAAAAGAAACTAGCGCAGCTTGAAGACCATTATTTAAGCGATGAGAGAGTTCGCCGTTTGCACGCGCCTGTAGCGCGATCATTACTCCTGAAAGAGCTGCTAATAAATCAAGACGCATTACTTGTGCGTGCCGTGAAATTCACGCTTATCTGCGATCCAATCCATTAGCGCAAAGAGGACTCCTGATGCCACGAAAGTTAAGTGGATTACGATGCGCC
The DNA here is from genome assembly GCA_903901905.1 of uncultured Actinomycetes bacterium. Next base: position 1,344 of record CAIUSQ010000140.1, on the reverse strand, counting down.
ACTTGGTACCGCCACCGACGTGATCTTCACCAGCAAGTTCAATGAAATCTTTTAACAACTCGATCACTGAAATCGCCACGAGTGAACCGATTAACTTAATTTTCAAACCAGAGAAGTCAATCGTGCCCATCCAGTGTGGGCGATCCTTTGATTCAGCCGCGACATCAATACGTGAGACAAAGTTTTCATACCCAGCGAAAATCACCATCAGAATCAAATTAGCTAACAGAGTTAAGTCAAGGAGTGCTAAAAGTTCCAAGGTGAAAGTCTGCGCAGTAGCTTCGCCGATATGTTGAGCTATGTGATAGAACTCAACAACAAAGCGCCAGCAGAGAAGTACTAAGGCGCCGACTAGACCTAGATATAGCGGAGCCAATAAGAAGCGGGCACGGAATAAGATAACTTCGATGCCATGTGTTAATTTATTCATGGTCAAAGTTTAACCCATTAGAAAAGCAAAGAGCGGGCAACCCCTTAAGGGTCACCCGCTCTTTGAATTAACTATTCGCTAAAGACATCATCCCATGATGAAACAGTCATTAGGTACCAGCCACCACCTTCGATAGTGCGCTTATCTGTTGCAGCCTTAACTGCAGTTGACTTGCTTGCTAAGTCTGGGCGAGCAGCTGACGCTAGGGCGTGAATCTGAGTGTTGAATAAGTAATACGAATTTGTATCACCCTTCTTTGCAAACAGATTTGTAGCTTCGATGATTCCAGATGACTCTTCGTCATTTGTCATGTACTTAGCAGCACCCTTTACGAAGTAGTCCTTGTTGAACTGGCTGATTACTGCCATTTTGGCATCGCTTGGACGGAATGCAACGATACGAGCAACTGCATCATTTCCACCTGGATCTTCTTGAACCAAGATAATTCCATTGTGTGTTACTGCGATGTTGTCAGGCTTGCTTAAGTAAGGAGCCTCTGAACCGTCAAGCAACATTTCAAGCTTTGCACCAAGATCAGGATTCTGACCATCAACAAATGTTAGACGCCATAGTGCGCCACCATCACGAGAAGTTGTTGGAAGAGCTGGGTTTGGTGTAGTTGAAGTTGGGTACTTGCTTGATTCAGTCGTGACGAAGTAGAAAACGTTTGGATTGCTTGGATCCCATTCGCCATCTTCAACACGTGAAAACTCAGTTCCTTGTGCAGCATGATCTTTCTGCTGGTTAGCCATGTTGTCGTTCCAGATTGTCTTATTGAACTTAACCGTAACAGCCTTGTTCTTTCCAACTGTATTACGGAAAGCTGTGTCGTTGGCGATATCTGGAATGCTTAGAACATGTAGTTCACCATTAGTTAGGCCAGCTTTATCAGCAAATGTTCCTTCGTTGGTCTT
>CAIUSQ010000139.1 GCA_903901905.1 uncultured Actinomycetes bacterium | reverse complement strand
TCAATGTCATTGATGTCAGCGATGATGTCATGAGGCAAATGTCAGAGACCATCACTCCGCAAGGAATATTGGCTATTTGTTCCATCTCCGAAAATGACATCTCATCTATAAAACTAAACGGAAAGCGTAGGTTTATCTATCTTTCGGAAGTTCAGGATCCAGGTAATGCAGGCACTATTTTGCGTTCAGCTGATGCATTCGCAATGGACGCAGTCATAACTTCACCAGGAAGCGTGGATATGTTCTCCCCAAAAGTAGTAAGGAGTACAGCCGGGTCCTTGTGGCACATTCCTGTATTTGAAGGAGTAGAACTAGCAGATATTTTGAAACTCAACGTACAGGCGATATCTCTAGGCGCAGATGGTCCACGAGAATTAATTGACTATCAACCAAGTGGTGATGTGTTGGCCATTTTCGGAAATGAAGCTCGAGGTCTTTCACAATTAGTTTCTATTTCTGGAGTTGAATTAGTTAAGATCCCAATGCCTGGCAATGCAGAAAGCCTGAATCTTTCAGCAGCTGCAACGATTGTGATGTATCACTTGTCATCTGCTTGATTGGTCATCTGCTTGATCAGGTAGGAATTCATTCTGACTGGCCCAAGATTGACGAAAATACCGTCCAAATAAAGGCTCACGAGATAGAGTTTGTCCATGCGCGCCGAGGAGATTTCAGCATGGGTGGAACAAGCTCAAGCGGCATGTGCTTCGGCAAAAGATCTTGATGGCCTAAAGCTTATTCGCACAGCTCACTCGGGGGATAAGTCACCAATTGCTTTGGCCTCCCGAGCTTTGGGAGCTATGTCTGCTGAGGAAAAAGTAATTTTTGGAAAACTAATTGGAGATGCTAAAGCATCAGTAGCGCAATCTCTAGCTGCAGCCTTGCTGAAATTAGAGGAGCAGAGAGATCAAAAAATACTTCTCGAAGAAATCGTTGATATAACACTTCCCGTCAATCGGGCTCATCGAGGTGGTTTACACCCTATAACCATTATTAAAAATGAAGTTTCTGATTTCTTTATCGAGCAAGGATTTTCAGTTGAGGAAGGCCCCGAACTTGAATCGGGTTGGCTAAACTTTGATGCCCTAAATATTCCGCCAGATCATCCGGCTCGAACAATGCAGGATACATTTTTTATTGAACCGATTGAATCGGGGATGGTACTTCGAACACACACCTCACCTGTTCAAGTAAGGACAATGCTCACTCAAGAGCCTCCGATTTACGTCGTATGTCCAGGTCGAACTTTCCGTGCCGATGAACTTGATGCCACACACAGTCCTGTGTTTCATCAAGTTGAGGGACTTGTAGTCGACAAGGGCATAACTATGGCCCATCTAAAAGGAACGCTAGATAATTTTGCGCGTCATATGTTTGGCCCCGATGTAACAACACGTTTAAGACCATCATTTTTCCCATTTACTGAACCGAGTGCAGAAGTAGATATTTATTTTAATAACCGCTGGATTGAATGGGGCGGTTGTGGAATGGTAAATCCCAAGGTTTTAGCAACGTGTGGAATAGATACCGATCTTTACAGTGGGTTTGCCTTTGGTATGGGTCTGGAGAGAACTCTTATGGTTCGTCACGGAATAACGGATATGCATGACATCGTTGAGGGAGATATCCGTTTCACTAGACAGTTTGGTGTAGGCCTCTGATGCGTGCTCCCTTATCCTGGATTAAAGAGTTTGTGGACATACCTGCAAAAGTAACTGTGCAGCAGATTTCTGATGCACTTGTAGGGGTTGGCTTTGAATTAGAAGAAATTATTACTCAGGGTAATGATTTAACAGGACCATTGAAATTCGCAAAAGTTCTTTCGATAGAAGAGCTCTTAGGTCACAAAAAACCGATCCGATATGTTGGTCTAGATTGTGGTGAAGGCGCAGATCGCTATGTTATTTGTGGTGCAACAAATTTTGTCGTGGGAGACATAGTTGTAGCGGCTTTGCCAGGTGCCGTTCTGCCAGGAGGTTTTGAAATTTCCTCCCGCGAAACCTATGGTAAAACTTCAAACGGAATGATTTGTTCTGGTCGCGAGTTAGGAATTAGCGATGATCATGCAGGAATTCTTGTTTTCACCGAGGATCAATCAGATATTGGAAGCGATGCGATTGGCGGACTCCAAATAAATGATGTCATCTTTGACATTGCTGTAAACCCAGATCGTGGCTACGCCTTAAGCATTCGCGGAATTGCACGTGAGGTTGCGGGATCATTGGGGTTAAAGTTCACAGATCCTGTTGAAGCGCTTCGCACATTAAAGTTCGAAGAAACAGGCAGGGGTGTACCTGCAAAGATTGCAGATAAATCAACTGCATCTGTTTTCTACCTACGTACTTTGTCTAACTTTGATCCAAAAGCCACAACGCCTATATGGATGCGCCGGCGTATTGAAAAAATGGGTATGCGCTCTATTTCATTAGTTGTAGATGTTACTAACTATGTGATGCTCGAACTAGGTCAGCCTTTGCATGCATTTGATAAATCAAAGATCAAGGGTGGCTTAACTGTTAAGCGAGCAGGAAAGGCGCAGAAGTTTGTGACCCTTGACGGTCAGGAAAGAACATTAAATGCCGATGATCTAATGGTCTGTGATGATGATCAACCGCTTGCACTTGCCGGAACCATGGGTGGTTTGTCATCTGAAATTACAGAGAAAACAACAGAGATTGCACTTGAAGCTGTGCACTTTTGTCCTGTGTGTATTGCAAAGAACTCTCGTCGCCACAAACTTTCCTCTGAAGCATCACGTCGCTTAGAGCGAAGCGTGGATCCATCCTTAGCTGAGTTCGCATCTGCTCGATTTGTGCAGTTACTTACCACCCATAGTTCAGCCAAGCATGTGGCAACAGTGGTTGATGGGGAGCCAATATATGCTCCCTTAGTCACCATAGATCCTGCTTATGTTTCCAAGGTTTTAGGCTTTGATATTCCAGCAAAGAAGGTCGCCGAAACACTACGTGTTATTGGATGCGATGTGGATGAGAAGAGTTTCACCATCGATCCACCATCTTGGCGAACAGATCTTTTGACGGCGGCCGACTTTACCGAAGAGGTAGCCAGAATGATCGGTTACGACAAGATCCCTTCCATTTTGCCGCCCCGGCCTTTGCATGCAACATTGACGCCGAATCAAAAACGTCGTCGCGCTGTTGCAACAATGCTTGCAAGCCGTGGTTTGGCAGAGGTTCAAACTTTTCCATTTACAAATCAAGCAACTATTGATTCTATGGGATTTGTTGGCGAAAGAGCGGCTACATACAAGCTGGCCAATCCAATGTCAGAAGAGTTTCCCTTAATGCGGGTGCATTTAGTTCCAGGATTAATTGAAATTGCCGCACGAAATATAAGCCGCGGCGCCAAGGACTTTGCAATCTTTGAAATGGGATCAATCTTTCGTAGTTCACAAACGTTGGTCCCTGCAATATCTCCAGATCTTTCAAAGCGTCCTAATCAGAAGATCATTGATGAAATCTTCGCAAATGTTCCGCCACAGGCATATCACGTTGCAGGATTACTTGTTGGTAAGACTGAAAATGAAAATTGGCAGGGCAAAGCACGTGCCTATAATTGGCAAGATGCGATCGCATACGCCCAAGATGTTTTAGCGCTATGCAATCTTGAATGGACAGTAGCTCGCTCGGATCTAGCCCCGTGGCATCCAGGTCGGTGTGCAGAATTAATTGTTAATGGAAAAGCAGTTGCACATGCTGGCGAACTTCATCCACGCATAGTTTCCGCATATGGTTTACCCGAACGTAGCGTTGCATTTGTAGTTGCATTAGGTGCGCTGCCAAATTCAGAAATGGTTCGACCTAAGACAGTGGGAACGATGCCGGCAGCAGTTCAAGACGTTGCACTGATTGTCGATGAGGCAGTCACCGCCCTAGAGGTAGAGGAAGCGCTTCGCAAGGGAGCAGGCCCACTTTTGGAATCGGTAACGCTGTTTGATCGCTACGACAAAATCGGTGATGGAAAGATTTCGTTGGCCTTCACCTTGGTTTTTCGAGACGCCAGCCGAACCTTAACTGGCGAGGAAGTGGCCGTATTGAGGGAGAGCGCCACATCGATGGCTTCAAAAGCTTGCGGAGCAGTCCTTCGCACCGCATAATTATGCATCTTGTTGCATAATTATAGATCATGTAATAACCTTTGACCATGAAAACAGCAGTTATTGGTGGAAGCGGTTATGCCGGCGGGGAGCTTCTGCGGTTGCTTACCCTGCATCCGATTTTTGATCTAACTGTTGTTAGTGCTCATTCCAACGCTGGTGAGTTGATTCAATCAGTCCATCCTCAACTTCAAAGCTATAAAGATCAAAGATTTGTGAGCAATAACCAGATCGATTTCTCTGAGATTGAACTTGTTTTTCTTGCTTTACCGCATGGCGAATCTGCCGCTTTGATTGCCAAGATTCCCGCGCAGGTCAAAATCGTTGATTTTGGAGCTGACTTCAGATTAGAAGATAAAACTGCTTGGGATAAATATTATGGGGGCAATCACGCGGGCTCATGGGTATATGGATTACCAGAACTATCCAAAAACCAAAGATCAGCTATAGCCAAGGAAAGCAGAGTTGCAAATCCTGGTTGCTATGCAACCTCTATCGCACTTGGTGTTGCTCCTTCTTTATCGATTATCGATGCATCCGACATTGTGGTGGTTGCCTCATCGGGAACTACGGGTGCTGGCAGAAATGCGAAAATTAATCTGATTGCGAGTGAAGTTGTAAATTCATTAACATCTTATAAATTTGGTGGCCTCCATCAACACACACCGGAGATCGAGCAGGCGATTTCAGCTCTGGGAAAAAAGCAGGCAAAAATCTCATTCACTCCAATTTTGGCACCGATGCCCCGGGGAATTCTTTCAACAATCACTGCTAAGTTAACGAAAGCGGTATCGGTAGAGCACGTTCACTCTATTTACTCTGATTACTTTTCAGCCGATGCTTTTATTGATGTATTACCGCTGGGGCAACTACCAAAGACCAGCGCCGTCACGGGTAGCAACAAAGCAATGATGCAGGTGGCAGTAGATGAGCATGCAAATCGCTTAGTTGTATCTGTTGCTATAGACAACCTTGGTAAAGGTGCAGCCGGACAGGCAATTCAGAATGCGAATATTATTTCCGGCATCGCCGAAACGACTGGACTCACCCATGATGGGATCGGCGCATGAATCTTCCTCAGGGATTCATCGCTGGTGCAACATCGGCGGGCCTTAAAAGCAATGGTGATTTAGATTTAACTCTTATTCAAAACCTTGGACCGAGATTTGACTGTGCCGCAGTGTTTACATCGAACAAGGTAGTAGCAGCACCGGTGATCTGGTCTAAGCAAGTTGCTTCATCTGGTGCTGCCCAAGCTATTGTGTTGAATTCTGGTGGTGCTAACGCATGTACTGGTCCTCAGGGTTTTGCAGATACTCATCAAACTGCAGAGTACGTAGCAGATCAACTGCAGATTTCCTCAAGTGATGTGTTGGTATGTTCTACAGGATTAATTGGTGAGTTGCTCCCAATGGAAAAAGTTTTAAAGGGAATTTCCTATATCTCAAAAGAAATGGATGGCAATGGCTTAAAAAAGAGCGCACAGGCAATAATGACGACTGATTCTGTTCCAAAGATTGTCGAGCTGGCTAGCGATGGCGTCACATTTGCAGCCATTGCAAAAGGTGCCGGCATGCTTGCACCGGCTTTGGCAACCATGCTTTCAGTAGTTATGACTGATGCAGTTGTCTCCCGTAATGTTCAGGAAATTTTTGAAGAAGTCACAGATCGCACATTTAATCGTATGGATTCAGATGGTTGCACCTCTACCAATGACACGGTGGTACTGATGTCTTCGGGTGCTAGTGGAATCTCCATCACTGATGAGAAGTTACGTGAAATGCTGACTCATGTCTGCTCAGATCTAGTTGCACAGTTGATTGCAGATGCAGAAGGTTCCTCTAAAACAGTGGCGATAACCGTTAACAATGCAGATAGTGAAAAAGATGCATTAGAAATTGCTAGAGCATGTGCACGCAATAACCTACTTAAAGCTGCAATCTTCGGAGGCGATCCCAACTGGGGTCGAGTTTTGGCCGCAGTTGGAACTGCATCAGCCAAAATGGATCCATTGACAATTGATGTCTCTTTGAACGGTATTCAGGTGTGCAGGAATAGCGCACCTAATCGGGATAAATCAGCAGTTGATTTCACAGATCGCTTAGTTGCGATAAAAATTGACATGAAAGTTGGTTCATCAACAGCCACTGTTCTTACAAATGATCTAACTCATGCATACGTCCACGAGAACTCAGCGTATTCAACATGATCGTCGTTAAATATGGTGGAAATGCAATGCGCGATGAAAATGCTGATTTTTCTAAAGCTATTGCAGATGCAATTGCTAACGGAATAGAAATTGTGATTGTTCATGGCGGGGGACCCCAGATTAACCAAGCTCTAGATAGCAAAGGGATTAAGAGTCAATGGGTTGCAGGCTTGCGAGTAACGACACCGGAGACATTTCAAGTTGTTGAGGAAGTGTTGGTCAAAAACGTTGGACCTTCACTTGCTGCGTCGCTGAAAATAGCAGGAGTAAATGCGCAATCGATCTCTGGCCGAGCATTACCTACATTACTTGCAGAGAGAATGTCGGTTGAGATCGATGGGAACAGTCATGATGTTGGTCTGGTAGGTGAGATAACACGTGTAGACCCAGCACAGGTTCTCGAACTTCTCAAAGGTGGGATAACTCCTGTGATAGCTCCTATCTCTTCATCTGTGGATGGGTTGGTTGGATACAACGTGAATGCAGATTTTGCTGCTGCAGCAATTGCATCTGCGCTCCAAGCTACAACTTTGATTATGATGACTGATGTTTCAGGCATATATAGAAACTGGCCAGATAAAAACTCACTGATTGACAAGATTAGCGTCTTAGAGTTAAAGGAAATGAAATCTACTCTCAGCGATGGAATGCGTCCTAAAGTTCAAGCGGCCCTAGAGGCACTTGCTTACGGTGTTAAGGCAGTTCGAATTATTGATGGTACCAACACAGAGAGTTTTTCAAAGGCCTTAGCCGGCACCGGTGGAACTTTGGTGACGGCATGAAAAACAAAGTATTTGCAAAACGCTGGAGCAAATCAGTTCAAAACAATTACGGCGTGCCAGAAATTACCTTGATAAAAGGTAAAGGCCTAAATGTTCAGGATGTTGAAGGCAAACTCTATTTGGATTTTCTCGGTGGTATAGCGACAAACATTTTAGGGCATGCTCACCCGAGCATCATTAGCGCGGTGTCAAAACAGGTGAGAACTCTTAATCATGTGAGTAATTTTTACTCACATCCGAATGCAGTTTTACTAGCTGAAAAACTAGTGTCATTAACCAAAACAAAGAATGCAAAAGTTTTCTTTTGTCAGTCAGGTGCAGAGGCGAACGAAGCAGCGATTAAGCTTTCACGTAAATCTGGTCGCAGCCATATTGTTGCCGCTCAAGGTTCATTTCATGGTCGAACTATGGGCGCTTTGTCACTAACCGGCCAACCTTCTAAACGTGAACCGTTTCTGCCGCTCCTAAAGAATGTGAAACATGTTCCTTACGGAGATATCGAGGCTATGAGGCGATCGATTTCGAAGAAGACAGCGATGGTAATAATCGAACCAATCATGGGTGAAGCCGGAGTGATTGTTCCACCAACTGACTACCTTCAAGGCTTGAGGCAACTCTGCGATAAGAACGGTGCGCTATTAGTTATTGACGCGGTTCAAACTGGGATGGGCAGAACTGGTGATTGGTTTGGATATGAATACTCAGGCATTACTCCAGATGTCATCACATTGGCTAAGGGCTTAGGAGGCGGCCTTCCTCTTGGGGCCATGATTGCGATTGGTGATTCTGCAGATCTTTTCAAATCAGGAGAGCATGGATCAACGTTTGGTGGCAATCCAATAACAACGGCAGCAGCCCTTGCGGTCATCAAAACTATCGAGAAGCAAAACATCCTCAAGAAAGTTAGAAGACAAGGACAAGTATTGATCCAGGAGTTAGCTTTAATTCCAGGTGTTACCCAAGTTAGAGGAGCTGGATTACTCATTGGCATCGAACTCGAGAATGCAAATTCCAATGTAATTGCTCGCAAACTTGCAGAGGCTGGCGTTCTAGTCAATGCCGCCAATTCTTCTACTATTCGAATTGCTCCAGCTCTAATTGTTAGTGATTCTCAAATAAGGAAATTCATAAATACTTTTAGGGAGGTGCTTACAAGTGGCAGTTAATACACAATCAGTTTCCGCGCGAAGAGCAAAAGCTATTGCGCTTATTCAGAGTGGAAAAGTCCATTCACAAAACGACTTAGTGCTGCTTTTGAAAAAAAGCGGATATGAGGTAACCCAAGCAACTGCAAGTCGGGACCTTGAAGAGATTGGTGCTGTCCGTTCCCGTAATAGCAGGGGAGAGAGCACATATGAGATAAGCGAAAGTATTGATGGAGCGATCACAAGGAGTACGCCTTTGCCATCAAAGTTAATTCTATCCGTAGATTCAAGTGCCAACTTGGCAGTCATACACACCCCACCTGGTGCGGCGCAGTTTCTTGCCAGTTCTTTGGATCATGCGAATTTAACGGGAGTGATTGGAACTATCGCTGGCGACGACACGATTATTTTGGTCTCTAAGAAAGCAACTGGTGGGGCACACTTAGCCAAAGAACTTCTTGCATATGCACATTCAGATGGGAAGAGGAAGTAGTGGCGCTCTGGGGCGGTCGTTTTTCAGAAGGACCACAGGATTCCGTCTTCGCATTGTCTCGAAGTGTGCACTTTGACTGGCGGCTCGCGCCCTATGACATTCGATCTTCAAAGGCTCATCTAGCTGTTCTAAAAGAGAACAAACTGATTGAAGAAAAAGATTCGAATTTGATCTTGAATGCATTAAATGAACTTGGTAATGAAGTTGCATCTGGAGCATTCGCACCGATTGCCAGTGACGAAGATGTTCATAGCGCACTGGAACGTGGCTTAACCCAAAAACTTGGTGCCCTCGGGGGTTCGTTGCGCGCAGGACGCTCTAGGAACGATCAAGTGACCACAGATTTAAGACTTTATTCAATTGATCATATGTTGCAATTAGCCGCGCTATTGGTTGAATTACAGACCTCTATTTTAGATAAGGCTGCTGAGTACATTGATGCACCATCGCCAGGCTTTACTCATATTCAACATGCACAACCCGTTTCTTTTGGCCATGAACTTGCAAAGCATGCTCATGCATTTGCACGTGATCTAGATCGAATTAATGATTGGCTATTGAGAACTTCGGTGAGTTCCTTGGGCGCTGGCGCACTTGCCGGATCATCGCTCTCACTAGATCCAGAATTTACAGCAAAGGATTTAGGGTTTGAGAAGAGTTTTAAAAATAGTATCGATGCTGTAAGTGATAGAGATTATGTTGCAGAAGCACTCTTTATCTGTGCAATGGTTGGAAATCATTTGTCTCGAATTGGCGAAGAATGGAGTTTGTGGGCCTCTACTGAATTCTCTTGGGCGAAAGTCTCTGATGCCTATTCAACTGGCTCATCGATCATGCCTCAGAAAAAAAATCCCGATGTAGCAGAGTTGGCGCGCGGCAAGTCAGGCAGATTAGTCGGAAATCTTGTAACTGTTCTGACTGTTTTAAAGGCTTTACCATTTGCATATAACCGGGATCTTCAAGAAGACAAAGAACCTCTATTCGACAGTTTTGACACTCTCTTCCTAACTCTTCCGGCAGTAACAGGAATGATTGCTACCACCGATTTTGATCGGGCAAAAATGTTAGCTGCTGCTCCAACAGGATTTTCGCTTGCAACAGAGATTGCAGATTACTTGGCTAAGCAACACATTCCCTTCGCTCAAGCTCATGAATCGGCTGGAAAATGTGTTGCTTTATGTGAAAGCACCTCACGTGAGCTTCATGAATTAACCCCGGCGGAATTGCATTCGATCCACCCCTCACTTGATGAAGGAGTTTTGGGAGTCCTTTCAGTTTCTGGAGCGTTAAACTCACGCACGACTTCTGGAGGTACCGCACCTTCTCTTGTTTTGACTCAGATTCAAACAGCGCAAGCTGAAAATGATGTGACCCGCAAGGAAATCTCCCGCAAGAGTAGGCGCTTTTCCGAGATGATGAACCAATGAATTTGATTGAAGATCTTCGTTGGAGAGGCCTTTTGGCTCAGTCAACCGATGAAGCAGCCCTTGCGGAGTCTTTGAAGAAACCGCTGACTTTATACGTGGGATTTGATCCAACTGCGCCATCACTTCATGTTGGAAACCTGGTGGTTTTATTAGTACTTCGGCGTTTTCAATTAGCCGGACATAATCCGTTGGCGTTAGTTGGAGGAGCAACAGGTCTCGTGGGGGATCCAAGCGGCAAAAATGAGGAGCGGACACTTAACAGCTCAGACACCGTTGCAGAGTGGGTCGGAAGAATTAAAGAGCAGGTATCAGTATTTTTAGATTTTGATTCAAAGAAAAATCCAGCCAAAGTTGTTAATAATTTGGATTGGACCGCTCCATTGAGCGCAATCGAGTTCTTGCGCGATATCGGTAAACACTTCAGTGTCAATCAGATGCTTGCACGTGATTCTGT
>CAIUSQ010000138.1 GCA_903901905.1 uncultured Actinomycetes bacterium | reverse complement strand
ATCTGCAATCAAAATAGGATCTGGCTTTGAAGATCCAGCAGTTTGCGAAGTAGTCAAGGCAAAGTCTGCCCCGGAGTTATGCTTTTGCATCAAGTGCCAACTCCTTCTTATCGCCAAAGATTCCCTGTGGCCTAAATATCATCAGGAGCATTAGCCCAAGACCCATGAGCATGAATCGAATCTGCCCCACTTGATTTACTCCAATGAGCCAATCTGGAATCAGGTTTGAAGTTACTCCTGCGCGAAGTATTTGTTCAATAAAAACGATCAGGAACCAGAAAATCATTGCGCCCACGATTGGCGCGAAGACTCTTGCGGCGCCGCCCAGGATAAGTACCGTGTACGCGAAGAAAGTTAGTGCGGTTCCGTAGTTATCTGGTTGGACTGACTGACGAGACAAGGCATATACAAAGCCACCCAAGGATCCAATGACGCCACCGATAATCAGCGATTGCATTTTGTACAGGTAGACGTTTTTACCGAGTGAACGAACCGCATCTTCATCCTCACGGATGGCGCGCATAACTCGACCCCATGGTGAGTTGACCATAATCCACATAATGAAGGTAATGATCGCAACAAGAATCCAGCCAGTTATAACAACCCAAAGATCGTTGCCATTAAAGCGAAGAATAGGAGTTGTTAGGCCTTCTTTAAATGGATTGAGGTCGAAGAACTCCTTGCCGAACTTTCCAGTAATTCCATCTGATCCACCGAGTGAGTCATTAAATGTCGCAGAGCGTGCAATCTGTCGAACGATTTCGGCAGCAGCGATTGTTACGATCGCAAGATAGTCAGCCCTCAGTCTTAACGTCGGAACTCCGAGAAGTAGGGCAAAGAGAATCGAATTAACAATTCCAATCAAAAGAGCTAACCAAAGTGAAAGCCCAAAGGAGATAACCGGTACGGCAACACTGTAAGCACCGATTGCTAGAAAACCAGCCTGACCAAAGTTGAGCAAGCCGGTGTAGCCAAAGTGCATATTTAAACCAATTGCAGCTAGCGCAAATATGATCGCATTGACTCCAAGAGTTGCACTTAAGGTCTGTTGAATAATAAAGAGAATGTCCATTTAGCCAATCCTCTCTTTCCGGCCCAGAATTCCCTGAGGGCGAACAATCAAAATCAAGATCAGAACGATTAATGCACCTACATACTTCAACTCAGTAGGAATAAATAACGTTGATAATTGAACAAAGAGACCAATGATCAAGGAGCCAACAAGTGCGCCATTAGCGGTACCTAATCCACCTAATGTGACGGCCGCAAATATGAGAAGCAGCATGTCCTGTCCCATAAGGAAGCTGACTCCTTGGTTGACAGTAACGATGACACCGGCGTAACCAGCCAGGGCTGCACCCAAAATCCATACCGCTCGAATAACTTTTTGGACGTCAATTCCTGAAGCAGAAGCTAGAGCGGGATTATCTGCAACAGCCCTGCTCGCTTTACCCATTCGGGTGCGAAGGAGCCACAACGTCGCAAATACAATAAATCCGATTCCAATTACAGTCGTAAGAATGGATTTTGGAGTGATATTAACTAGCCCAAGCTCGAGCCCGGCTTGCCCTGCATACTGCGGAAGTTGTCGTGTATCTCCGCCAAAGAGGAAGAGGAAGAAGTAACGAAGAAAGATTGCAAATCCAATTGAGACGACTAGCATCGCAATTAACCCGGTTCCACGTTTGCGCAGCGGTTTCCAAAGGTATCTGTCTTGCAAGAATCCTGAAATGAATGCACTGAGCACAACCGCAATCGGCGCCGCTAAAAGAACTGGCAATTTGGCAATAGCGCTGAAGTAATAGGTAAGGAGACCGGCAAAGGTCAAAATCTCACCGTGGGCAAAGTTTGTAAGCCCAGTTGTTCCAAAAATTAGGTTTAGCCCCAAGGCAGCCAGTGCAATGATCAGTCCCAGAATTAATCCATCCACTGTTAATTGAGCCGAACGTTCCAGCATCGTGGCTTTCTCGACTCCTGGTCCTACAGGAAAGAGAAGTCGAAGTTCCACACCCAGCATGAAAACATTTGCCTTAACGGTTGCCTTTGTCGGATCGGTTAGCGCTTGGCCAGACGGAAGATCACCCTCATTGATGGTTGCGCTATATGTGCCCTTAATTGGGATCAGAACTTCCCATGCACCAAGTGAGTCGGTTTTAATTTCGGCGCTAAAGTCTTCTGGACCCACAATTGAGATACCAATTCCGGCAAGTGGTTCTTCGGTAGAACTTGTAACTACCCCGTAGAGCTTGGTCGGTTTATCAGCGGCGTGTGCAGGTGCTGCAACCGAAGAGAAACCAGCTGCCGCGCTTAGCACGGTGATGAACGAGAGGATGAAGCGAGCGCTCATCTTCTTACTTACAAAATTCAAGTCGCACTCCACATCTTTTTCAGTGCATCAATCGTTGGATGCAGATTGCTCTTGCTAGGGGGCTAACCTTAACTAACGGACCGCGGCCTCGGCAAGGATCAAGCAGGTTATCCGAGCGGTGCAGGTTCTTTGGCCGGCCTCATTTGTGATCACAATTTCATAGGAGCACAGGGTCTTCCCCAAGGAGACCGCTGTTGCAACCCCAGTAACAAAACCTGACGTCGCTGATTTGTGATGTGTGGCATTTATATCAACGCCCACAATTTTTCGATTTGGACCGGCGTGAAGTTGTGTTCCAACAGAACCTAAAGACTCGGCGAGCACAACGCTGGCACCGCCGTGTAGCAATCCGATTGGTTGGGTATTTCCCTCAACTGGCATTCGTCCCACTAAGCGTTGCGGGGACGCCTCCAAAATTTCGATCCCCATCTTCTTAT
>CAIUSQ010000137.1 GCA_903901905.1 uncultured Actinomycetes bacterium | reverse complement strand
TATTGCATCATCTACCCCCTTAGATTTCATCATTTCCTCTTTTCACCTCTTTTGGCCCCACCCATTGATGACCAGGACTCTGCACCACAACCACATGCTAGGCCACCATGCCCTGCATAGATCCATGTGCTTCATCACGCGTGCTATAACACGCAATCTTTGCTTACTCACTCGACTTAGAAGCATTTGTGCATCTCAGCCTCCTTTTGCTACCAAACGTCACTTCTGTGAAAATAATTTTTATGAAAGTGTTTCTTGATAAAACTTTTTGAGCCACAAATTTTAACGTTACTCGTCGATTCGACGTTCATGACATCAATTTGCTGTTACGGCTTTGTGATTGATTTATCGTTTTGTTTCGTTAACATTTCTCTACCATGTGCCCTTTTCGCATGATTGTGTGATAAATGAAAAAAAAAATGATGATTGTTACCGAAATGGTCATTGAGACATGTTTGAACTTTTGAATACGTTAATTAACTTTTAATGTTACAATTACGCTCTATGCCTCGTTTTGGTTTTGGGAGTGAAATGGATTTGCGCAAACATTTTCCTTCGAGCTCGCTAGCTTTTTCTAGACATGTTGATGTGAATATTAAAGCCATTGTCGAACTTGACTTCAAATACATGCCCCCAGCGACTTTGCAATAGATAAGCCACAATAATGAAAACTTGCATTTGGTCATCTGGTAGCAAAGTCAGTAAATTGGAAAATGCGTAACAACGTTGCAGTTTACTCGACGGCATTAAGATTTCCCGTCCGCCACTCAGCAAGTGGTCAGATGGAATGAAACAAGAAATTTCTGAGAAAATTAATCGGGCAATATCACTTATTGAAAAAGCTTGTCCCTGATGAGTGACTTTAGTACGTTTTCCTTGTTTCTCTGCGATTGTTTCATTGGTGCTTGATTCATTTCCAACTGTGACCGAAGTTCCGGAATTGTCTTCTACCCCTCCTTTGCTTTCCAAGTGTAGAGTGAAACCACCAACCTGTATTTGCGCAGTCATGACTCGGTTAGAATAATCCAGATGCGCGTTGAATGGATTGCGACCAGGACTATCATCGGATATATGTAGACTAGAAGAAGCATCGGTTACTTTGATTGCATTTGTTGATGATTCAATTCTATCGAAACGCCGTCGATAATCATTATTACCCACGGCAGCATCTGATTTTGTTGTATCACTAAGACATTTGGTAATGATTTTTATATCTCGTTCACTGCGACTCAAATCGGCGGCAAGGCTATCAATCCGTGAAATTAAAGTTCGCATGAGATTTTGATCATCTCGAAGAGAAGTGTGTTGAGTGATATCACCGTTGGGTGTCGACACTAACGGTATTGTTTCGTCATTTAATGCACCTGTAACGTCATCTGCTAATGATAACTTCCCTGCAAGGCCACATGTGGAATGCGGATCTGTTGGCTTTTTGCTTGGTAAAGGCGTACTGTGGAGACGAGAAGTTTCAATACCGGCGTCAAAGGAATCGAGATTTAGTGTATGAACTTCTCCTTTTTCTTTTTTTTTGGATTCTACATCGAACCCTGATGTTGGCGCTGACGCATCAATACCCGCCTGATCGTTGTGTCTTTTTGAGTCCAATAAAGGAACAACATTTTCGGCTTGAGTTTTTCCGCTTGTACGACCATCTCTGAGTCTCGAAAATTGATAATAAAATGCTGACTGCATGATTGAAGGCGTGAATCCAAGTTCAAGATAAGACTTTTTGTTCTGAGAGCGTTTTTGATTCAAATAATCTTCAGCCAGAAATAAGTTCGCAAACGCTTTGCTAAAACCCGGTTGAGTTTCCAGATCGTAAATGTTTTGCTGAAGTAAATATGTTTTAATTTCAGCTATCCAGTCGTAAACGCCAAGTGTATCATCGCAGTGCTTCACAGCACCAACCTTCAAAAGCATGTCTTTCAACTTCCTTCGCTCGGTATCGTTTTCAAGCCCAATAAACAGATCCGCAAGCTTTTTCTTCGCCCTCAACTTTGCTACTTTCAGCTCAAGCTGTTCTTCGCTACTTCCAACTCCAATCGCATAGATTGAAGAGTCTGTACTCGCCGCCAAGCTGTCCGTGAAGCTTTGATCAACGTGAGCTACCGCCCCAACAGCGATATCCAGGGAAGGCGTACCGTTGTTCATTGATGCATCAAGACCATATCCATCTGCATAGGGATCAGA
This sequence comes from uncultured Actinomycetes bacterium, assembly GCA_903901905.1. The sequence goes on along the minus strand of CAIUSQ010000137.1, from coordinate 14,277 downwards.
ATGAGCCGTGCTCGCATTTGCCGCGACAGCAGTCTCTTGTATCTTCTGGTTTTTTCTCTGATCGGGTTTCACTGTGACTAAAGGAGCTAAATTATCGGAGTTGAGACTTGACGGCAGATCATGTTTAATTTCAACGTGCTTCTTTGGACTCAACGAAGAAACTTTGCCACGTCGTAACGTTTCAAGAGGCAGGCAATTGTCATCCAAGCCCATTTCTTTCCTGATGGCTTTTTTTTGTTTGAATTTGTTCTTCATGTTGTCTTCACCTAATCCCCCTCTACTCTCATCGCCACAAATCAAAGACCCATCGCACGATTGCATGTCATTCCTGAAAATTGTGGCATTGAAATCTCGAAGCAACCACAAACGTGCGTAATCCACGTTCCACTTGGTAGTATCGAGCAAAATATCGAGACCGGTGATATCAAGGATAAAGCTTCGAAACGTTTGGATATATTCGGTTGTCCACTGAAAGCCATAACCCACCGCATGCTTTTCCCAATACACTGACTGGAACTGATCTGGAATATTTTGTCGTTCAGTCCTGATCAGATCTGTCAAATTCATTCGAGGGGCACCTTTGACACCTTTTACCGGCGATCGGGAAGCTGTAAGAGCAGTGATTCCCATTAGCACCGGCATTATGAACGCTGATTGCAATCGCAACTCACCAAATGCATTCCATGACACATATGTAAAAGCTTTGTCGAACATCTTTCGAACGTTTTTATCGCTGTTAGGTACCAATGGGAATGATAATTGTTCTTTAACGTTACTACTCATAGCTGACTTAATCACGGTCTGCAAACGGGTCATGAAATCCATTTTCGTATAAAACGCTGTCGGTATGGCCTTCCGCAATTCACAGAATAAAAACGGGAAAAAGAAATGTGTGTCCTCCTCTCGCTTGAGAAAAAGACAATCGATCAATTTTAAAATTTCTAGATCTGAAGCAAAGTCCGTCTGCCACGTAAGACTACGATTATTGATACGTAGACTGGGGTATTCGCTGACTAATGTCTCACTGAAAGGCAATTTCCGGTTTCGAAGACGGTCTAAATGGTCAGACGTAAAAGCCGGTAAAATATTCACTGCAACGTTTGCCTTTAAGTGCCACCAAAGCTCACTCTGCATAAACCAGATGATCAAAAGTAAAGCTTCGTCCACTTTTTCACCTCTTATTAATCGCAAAAGTTCAAACTTTGCCTTCAAGCGGTCTTTGTTTTTTGCCTCTTCTCGCTTTTGATCAGCTGAAACGTGCTTCCTCGATGAGTAGGTAAGGGAAGTAGAAACAACCTTTAGCATTATGTCCTCTTCGGCTTGGGCAGGCATCTGACTGATTGATTTAATAATTCTCTCCATATCTTGACGAGTAGCGAGGAAAACAAAATCATGGACATCGACTGAGCTCTTATAAATTTCGCGCATAATTCTGGTTGAAGTGAACTTTCCACCCGAGAGTCCATCCAAAAGTAGGGTGATGAACATACGGATGCAAACCAGATCCAGCAGTTGGTCCTTGTTAAAAGACAAAGTGAGCAACTTTTGAAAAAAGGGCAATTCGGTGTCGGCCTCTAAAGTATCCGGAAAACTTTTCGGACAGGCCTGATCCATTGCCGCCGAATTTTCTGCATTGGAAATCATACTGTTAATACTTGTAAGTATAATCTTTACAACTCGCTCGAGTATGTCCATCATGTGTTCCTTCATTTCATTGAGATTAACAGAACCGACAAATGTATTTGTTGGTTGCCGCAAAAGATCGAGAAATAATCTTGAAGCATCCGACGCACACGTTGTAGATACTTCTATTCTCGCATCTCCAAGCATTTTTTCATTAAGATTAAGGATGAGCTCGTCTTTTAAGTTTTCCAAATCTCTCAAGTCTTTCAACAATAGCTTTTTCGAGCTTTCTGTGTCAAGTAAAGCCCAGTTGATAAGAGAAAACATGAGATTAGGCATCTTCTCGTCCAAAGTATTGGTCACGTTGAATTTTCTGTCAGGAAGGTACAATCTCAAGCCACCAATGAGTACATTGCCATCTTCTGTGCTATAGGTTACTGGCGCTGTTTTGCATTTAAGATACATTCCTTGTGCCTGATTCGGAAGTAAACAATTCAATCCGACTCTTTGTAGCCCAGACTTTGATGAAAGTTTATCACAGATTCCCTGAACCCCGGATCTGAGCCAAAGGAGGGATTTATTGGCGCCATTCGGGTTTTGTAAATCAGTGCCCCTCAACAATAATTTCAAGCCAAAGTCAAAGCTAACGGAACCATTCGTGGTCTTATCCTCTACGATGAAGGAATCCTCGTAGAAATCACCCAAAAGACCCTCCTCCATTCTAAGCAACGTAGTTGCAAGGTTAGTGAGATTAGAAATTTGATTTTCAACGCGTTGAAAATGTTCCTTAATGTTCACAAATGTAAGAGCCATGTAACAGTCTTTCAAAGTTTCATCGGCCCCCAAAGCTGCAAAATAGTCCCTAAGTTCGGAGAACGAATTAACTCGAGGACTATTACACCCCCGTCTGTTAAAAAGACCGTGAAACTGACCTGCCTCAAGACGTAGCATAGCTTGTTTAATGGTATCATGGAAACTGGAATTGTGTGCCGTAGCTTGGACGTTTTCAATGCGCAAAAGAAAGAGGCGTAACGTCCCTAATCCAAAAGGAAGGAGGCCAATTTCGACCCTGCTGAGAGATTTGTCATTTTTAATTCCCTTAATTTTAAACCATGAAGGATTTCTGATTTCCTGCAAGCTGAATTTTAATGACGAGGGTTCATTCACCGAGATCATAACTTGCTGTAAGAACGGAATGCGTGATCCCAATTCATGTATGCACGTAACTGAATCAATGTCCGCAGATATCGTGATGTCATTCAAATTATTTACTTCATCAATACGAAGCTTTCCAGTTAGATTCTCGGATGCTTGTTGGGCGCGTGATGTGTATTCACGCGCAGAGACGCTCCCGACATCGCTTACCATCATTTTCACTGGGGCCGTAACAACTGTAATGACCTCACCGTCCGTGGTCTCGGGGTCAACTTCCGATTCGTCGTCTGATCTTTCATCATGATCAACGTTATTGCAATCCTCCCCTGGTGACGGCATTATTAAAGAAGATAACGACGCAGTTTCCATGACCTTACTCGCCCGAAAGTTGACGTTATTCGACCGGAAAGGTGACCCAAGTCCAAGACTTCCAATGCTCGATTGATGCCCATCATCCAAAGACAAAGTTGAAATTCTTTTTTTCTTTGTCGGGGTCTCAGACCAATAAGATTCTTCACGCTTTGTTTTTGACGAGGAATCTGATGATATTTGTAATGAGTTGCCATAGTTTGGATTAGGCGGAAATTCCAGTTTTGCGTTAACATTACTGAGAATCGAAACAGGTTTACTTGGAAAAGGGGGATCAAGTAACGTTACCGTCATATCACCAAAAAGCTGTTGTTTATCTGATGTAAAGGATGGCAGCGTGGCTTGCTGATCACAAGTGTTTTGACGAGGTACATCATTCGAGACAGATGAAGCATCTCGGTCCACATGAGGAGAGAACTGCACAACCTTTTTAGCTGCGGGTCTAAACGGAGTGCTGAAGGCCTTATTTTCAGATGAAGCTGTATATCCTTTGTCACCAGATTCCTTCACATCAATGCGGGAAGCAGCTCGAAATATATCTGAATCAAGTTTAGGCGACAGCTGTGTAGGGTTGATAGTCGAACTTGGTCGAATTGAAGCCGTCATTTCCGGACATTGAAATATTTCTTGGCGCTTTCTGTAAGCCTCCTCTTGCTGTAGTAATTTTACAAGTGTTTCGCCGCGACTTCTAGCATTGGGACTCAAATTAACGTTTCGATTAGCGAAAGAAATGTCACCCTGCGATGCGATTGTTCCTGATTGAAAGAGAGACGATCTTGACAATTCTCGAGGGGTATTATGTCTGCTCGATTGAGGTACTTTCACAGGTGTCATGCGAGGTAAATCTTCTTGTTTGATTGTATCTGGTAACACAGAATGTACAATATTCTCTTTCTTCGATGATTTTTGATGTTCAGCAGAGGCCTGTTGCTGCTGAATTTCAACACCTTTGCTATGCTCCAAATCAATGTCTACAATGTCGGCCATGCACATTTCGGTGCTACCACTTACCATACTAGCACTTGGAGACAACCCCGAGGGCTTGTCATGTTCAACAAATGTTGGATACATGCATCCTTTCGCAATGGATTCCTGTGGAAAAAGAAACTGATAGATGGACAGCATCTCGGAGTCGTCGTAGAGACTATTAAGCAGTAACTTAGATTTGTCATCCAAAACCGAACCGAAACCTGATTGATTTGATGGTTTTAGGTTACTGTGTGTTGATGATATTAATAATGATGAGCATAATGGTGATAAATCATCATCCTTGCTTTTGTCAGACGACGAGTACAGTAACGTTATAGGACTGTGGTCTGATTCATCCTTGGTACTGCTCCGTTTTTGCATGTTAGTAATAAATGACTTCTGCTCCTGTGCACTGAAACAATGTTGCTTAACAATTGTTAAGGGAGTTCTTGTGGAAAAATCCTGTTGCAAAATTGACACCAAGTCAATATCTGAAGTATAAGGTGAGCGCACAAGGTACCTTAGGAGCCAGTAAAGCCGTAATTGTATTCCGTGATTTGCCGACAGTGTGGTTTCATTTGCTGTCAATGAGTCCAGCGAAGCATTCAAAGCTGAGGTTAGTTCAGAATCAATCATCCCTGTAAAATTCGAAATCATTCGACAAATGCAGTCGACAACTGCCATTGACACAAAGCAGCATATATTTGATCCTTGCATTTGACGAAACCAATGAACAACCTCCACATTCACATCGTCACTGGGTCCTAGAAAGGCCATAATTGAGGGACAACAAGTCCTCAAGCCGAGAATTGTAGCTAATATTGCTTTGTTCATGTTGCTGTTTTTGACATCGGCATACCCAGATAAGGAGTCGTGCACAAGTATCCTCTTGAGACGAGGAAATATCATAAGTGTGACGAAATGAGAATCAGCGTATACGCAAGCTAAAATAGCTCTCGGCATCACAGACAAGTCAAGCTCGGGAATTTTGACAGTCTCCTTTAGGTACAAACCATCGCTTAGTCTGACAACTGTCTCGTACGGTAAAGTAACGATGTGATCAATCTTAAACTGCGCAAAGTAAGTCTTACACATAACGGCAACCAATTGATCGGCTGCGAATCTTCTTTCCAGAAAACCCGATACAGCCATTTTGCAACCCAAGTTATATGTTGTGCTTTCGTAGCGAAGCCTATATCTCGGCAGCAGGGAATTGAAGTTTTGCATCAATGTGTTTTGAAGCCACGGGCCCAGTTTATTAAAATGCTCGTCTCTCAATGATTCCAAATGACTTTTTAATTCACTTAGTTGCTGTATTTCGGTCTGATCGTCGACGAGAGAATTATTGTCGTAGTGTACAGCATTTAAAACATTTCGATTGTCTAATAACCCTTTTGAGGCATGGAAATCAAAAAGAAGACGTCGCATGGTCGTTTCATTAATTGGGTCTATGCTTTGCAACATGAAATCATCAAAATCTCGATCCAGTATGATATATCTCGCCACAGAAAATGCACCCAGAATAGATGACACCCCACAATAGTTTCCAAGATGCTGATGAGGGAAAACAATTCGGCTAGATGGCCGTATGGACCCATCTGCCCGTTCGATTCCCTGAAGAATTGCGTTTTTGTCAGGGCGTTGCATTTGCGAATGCTCGATCGCATGCATAAATGAACCAGATAGCTTGTAAGTTTTTGGATTGTTCAAAGACTCTCCAAAAAAAAACGTACTCTTTGTACCATCTTTGCTACGACGTAACACAAATAATGCAAAGTGATCCGGTTCGGGCTCTGTTTGCTTGTGACGTTCTGGAACATGCATTATGCAGAGAACTGAAACCATTTTGTTGTTAAATACCATTTCAAGGTCGTGATATGAACCTTGCTCATAATTTTGTGCAATTCTCGACCACAACAAAGGCCCTATCAAAACAATTGGTGCACCTTGTCCAAGCAAATTCATAAATCCTCTTGCCACAGACTCGACGACAAATATATCCACAGGCTCCTGGAGTAAAAGAATACTGAACAACCCTAAGGTGGTTGACTTATCCGCTAAATTATGAAATATTGGGCAATGAGTCTGCATTTCATTGTGAGCCAGATTACCACTGTAATTGAATGTCGTGTCATCAATGAGAATCAAAGAAGATGCCGTTGTTAATGCGGTTGGAACAAACCCATACTTTTGCACAAGTAAAGCGTCATCAAGCAACCCGCTTCTATATATGCTTGATGTAGCGAAGTTTCGCAATGAATCAGAAAGTAACGTGGTCATGAAAGCTCCGATTGACTTTATGGTGTGCAGAAGAAAGGCTTGCATTAAGGTGGAAATCTTCATCTGATGTTTAGTATCTTGCATAACTAATGAGTCGGTGAAGGTTGAATTCAAGCGGACTGGAATATTATCGACTTGCATTATTGCAATCAGAATGCATTCTAGAGGAGGTATAACAATCAATATTTCGTCCGACATCCTGAACCCGAATTGCGTGAGACTCTTCTCTAAATGCTGCCAGTCGACACTTGTCTGGCAGAGGTTTATGATTTCCTTTCCTTTCTGTTGGTCGACCTCATTTAATTCTTCATGCTGCTTAATAGCTTTTGACGCTAAATTGAAAAAGTGGTAGCACTGAGTAGAAATAATGTCGTTTTGCATGAAGGTTTTCGCCAAGGATTTTGCAAAACCAAAGATCGGTGAAGACGATCCCCTAATAAAGTTTCCGAGTGAATTAAATTCATCAGTTATAACCGTCAAGTTGGCTGCAGAGGTGTGCTGTTTAAATGCATCAAAAGATTTGCTTAGCTGAGCTGAGTCCACCGAGAAGTCTTCAGTTGAAATTGCTGGTAAAAGAACACTTCCAATCGACGCATGAGTTTTAGAAGATTGGTCATGTTTGAAATACTCTACGCAGCAGTCGATTGTCCTGACAGGACACTTAAACAGTACAGCTGGCTTGCGTACATCTTTTGCACTGGTATTATATGTGGAAAGCAACGCAGATGCATCCAGCAAGATTTGTGTGAGGGTTCCTGAAGCACTGTGTTGTTTCGCGTATTCAATATAATCAGAAATTACTTTTGGATGCAACGTTTGATCTCGGTTTAATTGAAATATTTCGTAAGCGAGAGGCTTCAGTAAATTTGCAAGGTGCATCAGGTGTTTGTCATCCGGCCTATTTTGCAAGCCGTAGGTTTGCAGAAACCTGGTCCAGTGTGCAAACATGTCTCCCATATCCCCCGGCCAACGGTAACCAAACTTGTTATCCCGACACAAAAGTCCTCTTCCCTTTTTAAAATCTATCCATTGCTGTTGGCTCAACTCTGCACTCCCTGAAAGGGATGATTCTTGAGGATGCCCCCCCGCAATGAGATCAAGATAAATCAGTAACAGACCCAATAAGTCATCACGGAACGTCAAGAAACCTTGGTGTCTATCGAGGCCTGTATAAAGATAAGTTCCTCCCAGTGTTCCTCGAATAGGTTCCAAGTTTACATTTGTAGGCTTTGACATACCGTAATCAGCGAGAACAATCCTCAGCGGCTGCTCGGTGATCAAAATATTCTCAGGTTTTAGGTCGCCGTGAACCATGCCAAGTCGATGCAGAGTATGCAATTGAACTAGATTGGGAATAAGCATTTCCAAGAATTGGATTTCAGTCAAAAGAATTAACCCTCTTGATTTCAAAACAGACGAAAAGCATGCGAAATCTGTCTCTAAAGCCTCCATAATGATCGCTCCTTTTGTTCCATTGATAGATTGAGAAGAAGGACTAACCGTCAACAGTTGTTCAGACATGAGGTACACTCGCAACGGCATTGCGGAGCATTCTGTTTTCCAATTAAGTAGACCCGCTGCTGAAATGGCCATTATTTCGTTATGAAGGTACCTGCATTCTGGGTCTGTTGTTCTTCTAGGGATTTTTATAACCAGTTTCAATTTAGGAGTGATCTGCTTTTCGGAGATGTATCCATTAAATGTACTTCGATTTGCGTGTAAGCTTGACAGCAATTCATAATCTGGTGTGAAATCATACACTGCCCCAAATGAACCTCTACGACAGCCATCTAAAATAAATCTACCGAAAATTTTGCTCCTGTAGTATAGCCCCGCGGTTGCGCACTTTTCAGGGGGATTTCTCTGCCCAAATTGACTTGAAAAGCTAGACGCACCGGCGGGTGCTTTATTGGCATACGATGGGCGCTCCTCATCCCTCAATAAACTTTGAAGTTCTTCGGGAACTTTGATTGAAGACCCCTTTTTAGGACGAAGTGCCATGACCAGAATTGCTGCAAGGAGCAACAATGTCATCATTTCATACACGAAAAGCTTTCCGTGATCTAAAGATGCCCCAAAAAAAACGCTAGATGTCAAAGTATTTGTTTGAGCATCAATTGGGGCAGCGTCGAGCGAAGGTATAAGAACACTTAAAAAACAGAGACCCGTGAAGACGAGCAAGCTGTTGGAACCATTGCATGTCGGCATGCCACTGCATGCACGGTTTGATTTGATGGTAAGTGAAGCCGTCTGATCGTTGCTGATTCCATCACATGATGTGAATGCACTGCATACACGGCTTGATGTCGTTGTAGGTACAACAGTCTGATCGATCTTGATCCCATCACACGCCGTCACTGCACGGCAAAAGTGCTTTGCTTTAATTGGTTGTGACTCTTTCTGATAGTTGCTGTTTCCTTCATACAGAGAAACTTTATTGCGACAAATAAAATTAGTTGTCCATGCAGGACTGAAGATTTCGTAGCTTTCAATATTATCGCAATCCGCCAACAAAATTACGTCGCATGTTGGCCATGCACTGCGAACACGGGTTGATGCAGTCATTGGTGCTACAGTCCGAGTGTTGCTGATTCCTTGGCATGTGATAAATGTACTGCAAACACGGTTCAATTTCATGGTTGTTGCCATAGCCAAAAGAGTCGAAAGGAACAAAAGCGCCATGAATGCATAAAAGAGAACGTCATCAAAAGAAGAGCGAACATAAACGTATGATATCGAAGCAGTTAGTATGACTTCAAACGGTATGGACTGGAAAAAAGAGGATTCAATACAAGGAGGAGCTTTGAAACGTCGATTGCTGACTTGAATGCATAATGTCAATGAATTGCATGGAAAAAAATATAACATACTTGGTGACAACGACTGAGAGTTGCTGATCCCATCACATGTCGTCAATGCATTGCATACACGCGTCGATATGTTCGGTGCCACCATCTGATGGTTGCTGATCACATCAAAAAAAGGTATCACACTGCGTACAGGAGTCAATGTCTTCGTCGAAGCTACAGTCTGATATTTGCTGATCCCATCACATGTCGTCAATGCATCGCATGCATGGTTTGATGTGGTCGACATTGATACAGTCTGATATTTGCTGAGCCCATCACGTCTCGTCATTGCATTGCATGCACAAGTTGCCGTGTTCGCCAATGCCACAGTCTGATAGTTGCTGATCCCATCACATGTCGTCAATGCCTTGCATACACGGATCGATGCAATTGCCGATGCCACCGTCGGATAGTTGCTGATTCCAACAGATGTCATAGGTGCATTGCATACACAGTTCAATGTGGTCGTAAGAACCACCGTCGGATAGTTGCTGATTCCAACAGATGTCATCAGTGCATTGCATACACAGTTCAATGTGGTCGTAAGAACCACAGTCTGATAGTCGCTGTTCCCAACACATGTCGTCAGTGCATCGCATGCACGGATCGATGCGGTCATCATTGCTACAGTCCGATAGTTACTGAACCAATCACACATCATCAATGCATCGCATACACGGGCAGATGTGTTCGCTGCTGCAACAGTCTGATGGTGGCTGAACCAATCACATGTCGTCAATGCATTGCGTATACGAGTCAATATCCACGTCAATACCACTGTTGGAAAGATGCTGATCACATCAAATGTCATCAGTGCATTGCATACAAGGGTCGATGCAGTCGCCGTTGCCAAAGTCTGATTGTTGCTGATCCCATCACATCTTGTCACTGCATTGCATGCACAGCTCGATGTATTCGTCACTGTAACAGCCTGATAGTTGCTGATCCCATTACCTTTCGTCAGTACACCGCAAAAAAGGATCGTTTTGAACGTCGGCGCCATGGCCTGATGGTTGCTGAACCATTCACATCTCATCAATACATCGCATACACGGGCAGATGTGTTCGCTGCTGCGACAGTCTGACAGTTGCTGAACCATTCACATCTCGTCAATGCATTGCGTATTATTATTTGAGTCGATGCAATCGCCGATGCCACTGTCTGATTTTTGCTGCTCCCGTCACATGACGTCAATGCATTGCGTACACGAGTCAATGTCCGCGTCGGTTCGACAGTCTGAAAGTAGCTGATCATATCAACTGTCGTAGTGGCATTGCATACGCGTGTCGATGTGATCGCTGCTGCAACAGTCTGATGGTTTCTGCTCTCATCACATGCCGTCCGTACATCGCATACAGGGGTCAATGTGATCATCGTTGCAGCAGTCAGATGGTTGCTGAACCATTCAAATGTCGTCAATGCATTGCATACACAGTTCGATGTATTTGCTGCTGCTACAGTCAGATGGTTGCTGATCCCATCAGATTTCGTCGGTACATTGCATGCACGAGTCATTGTCTGCGTCGATGCCACCGTCTGATGGTTGCTGAACCCATCACATCTCGTCAATGCGTTGCATACAAGGGTCGATGTGGTCGTCCACGCTACGGACTGATAGTTGTTGATCCCATCACCTGTTGCAAACGTTGAATACACTCGATCTGAAGCCGTCGTTCGTGACACTGTTCCATATCGCAAAATGGGCCCAATAATGGTGCATGTCATAGCATTGGCACAATTTGGGTCTGAAAAGGGGCCGGCTGGAAAGGCTTTATCATGATATTGCATGCTATTGTGTCTTTTGTATGCAGTACAAAATACGGACAAAGACTGGCTTTGCGGTAATGCTTGGAACTTATTTCCAGAATAGGTAATTGTTGTGGTGATCGTCGTTGTTTTCGTCACGTTACTATAATTAATAGTAGTGGAAGTTCTTATGCTACTGTTTCTTGATTTGGAAAAGGAAGTTGTAGTTTTCATGATTAGAATTAAGGGAATCTGAATACATCTCCCAGATACGTGAACCCCGAGTGTATTGGCCGAATTAGTACATGAGCTATTATCATGAACAAAATCAGGGTACATGCATGTTCCACTGTAGCAAATAGCACTTCCCTTGCATTCACCAGGATAACAGGGCATCAAAGCTGGCAAGCCTGAGCAATTGCGAGGCAGCAAAAGCTTTTTCGTCCCCACTAATGACGTTGTGGTTGAATTTGATGTTGATGTCAACGTCGTAGTTGAACGAGCATCCGTTATGGCGGTTGTCGGCATAGTATGCATAGATAATGTTGTGCTTGTCGATGTAGAGCTTGTAATTCTTATGTGTGCGCTAGTAGTGAAATTGAGAGTTTGACAAGTGGACTCTGAATATCCACTGACGCATAAGCAGTTAAAAAATGCATTTGGCAACTGCTGTACTTGGGGACAAAGACTGACAACAGACATCGCTTCACTGCTGAAAAACGACGCCTCAGCGACAGTTGACGTAGTTTGACTCTGCATTCGACAGCTGACATGGTAATTTAGCGGCTGACAGTCGCCATAAGCACTGCCCTGCGTCAGCAGTGGCGCACAGAGCACATCACGTATGGCATTAAAGCTGAGACATGTGCCACCATTCAGACAAGACTTGGAGTAACAGACAATCTGGCCAACAGGATTGGTGGCGGTAGTGGCTGTAGCTGATTTTGTTGCCGCGGTCGTTCCAAACGCCACTTCTGTGTATTGTTGGTTCACTACTACACTGACTAGCAAGTCCGAAAATACAATCATCAATTGGAAATTTCGCATTTCCAGTGACTCGAATCGAGAAAAATCGAAACAAGAAGCCGTCAGAAGAAGAATTTTGCTGTGAGTAGATGTGTTGGCAGCACCAGTAAATGTTAACGTGCCACTGATGGTGTCAAATGACAAGCTTACATTGGTGCCCACCGTGGTGACAGACAATCTTGCCGGCTGGAAACCATCAAGAGCCGATCTGAATATCATTGCGCATGAATCATTTAAGTTGTTTTTTAGAAAACTGACGTTGGATATGTCAAAAAGCAGCTGGAACCTGTTGACGGAGGAGAACAAGATTACACTGAGTCCTCGGATGCCTGTCAATCGAGTATACAATGCGTCAACAATCACAGATAGCACGGTAACCCCTGATTCCAAGAAAAATACCATCTTCGATGATGCGGATCTTCTTAACATCAGTGTCTTGTCTATTAAACAACGAAAAGAGGTATAAGTCGACGAGATTTGAAATGTCGATTTGAGGCCAGATGCCGACTGATGAAGAAATGCATGTATGTTCGCTAACGGAGGCGGGATTAATCCTGGCAGGGACTCGAAAGTAATGTCTAAATAGTCAACGGCATAAGCTTTGGCATTGTAAAGGGGTGTGAGTTTTGCCGTCTCATTGCTGAACGAGCTCAGGTTGTATAGAGCAAAAAGAGGTGTTGCCAGAAGGCCGATTGCATTGGCGGTGTCTGATCCAGTGAGCTATAGCGAAATATTTGAGCCGACTGTACAATGAATTGATACAACGAGACCAAACCATCGGTGAAACACCAGCCAGCATGCTAGATATGGTTGATGCAGACGCAGATGTACCATTTTTGAAATCCAAAAGCGGTACCGGGGTTGAAGCATAAGTCACTACGGCAAATCTGTAATGAGTAGGTGACAATTAAACCCTCACCTCATAAATCAATCAATGAATGATAATAACGTTAATGAATGGAAAAAGGTTATTGTTGACAAAGTAAAAGAGTTGATATCAATTATTGGTCATTTCCTGGATCGAAGCTTAATCCTATGAGCTCATTCGATACAAACTGATTGTTTCCGATCCAAGCTGTTGTATTAGAAAACGATGAGGCCCAAAAAACTTCCAAGTCATGAAGCTGTGGACAGATGTTACAAGCGGCCATTGTGATGCGGAGTGTTGTCGCGCAGGATGATGACGGATAGCATATCGGCATGGCGACTATGACGAATGGCCCGAACTGAGCCATGCTTACATGAAACTGGGAGGTCCAATTGCAGAAATCGCATATTTCAGCAGCATGAAAATAACTGGCCGAAGTTGACTGGAAGCCCAATAGCGTGATTGACGGCAATGTAACGTTAACGTTACCATGGATAAGGTAACTGAATTCTGTTGGCATTTCAGTGAAAGAATAGTTCTGAAATGATGATATGGGGCACAGCTGCTGGTGGTATACTTCCAATTGGATGAGAGCATTTGTCAGCTTCGTCGCAATGACCAGCGGAACTTCAAGCTGCGGAAGCACAAGGGCAACATAACGTTGGTAGTCGGCAAGTGCGTCATGAATATTATTGTTGTTTACATGAAGAACGTTTAGACCACCTTGCTCAATCTTTACTGCGGAAGATTGGTGTTTCATTACGAAGAGGGCAAAGGTAACCGTGAAGAACACGTAGAATGAGTGCTTGCAACTTGGGTTTATCGACAGCGCTCCCATTTTCTGAAAAAGGGTCATCAGCGTAAAATTGTCACTTGATAAAAATTATAATAATATTATTAGATAAATGATGTTCCCACTGTTTCCGTGTATGTCAAACATTTCGAAAATTAACGTTATTTCTTTTTCGCTCATTTCATTGCAAATTCAGTATTTTATTGGCTTTAATCCACCTTCACCCACTTGAAGATAAAAATTAAATTGTTGAGAAATGCCTGCATTCACGATAGAAACATTATGCACAAAAAGCACATAAACATAGAAGAGATTTGAAATAACGCTTTGCTATCGACAGTCTCAAAACCCCGATTTTATTCTTCTGAAAGACCGAATCTTATATACAATGACAGATGTCATTAGTAAGATGACAATGTACTCGTGCTTCTCTTGGATTCATGAGCAATATGCAATTAAAGAGACAAATACCGTGTTGCACGAACGAAAAAAAATCCCAATTTGGGCTGATGTCGTTGTGCATTCCAGTCAACGTTCTTCGTGCTTTCACAAATGTTTACGCGATTCTGGCACATGTGAAGCTTGATTGTAGTGACAT
>CAIUSQ010000136.1 GCA_903901905.1 uncultured Actinomycetes bacterium | reverse complement strand
CTGCAACGCCAACACCGCAAACGATTAATTTCCCTGCGATAGCCAATCGAGAGTTCGGCCCTGCTTACAAGTTAAACGCTGTTGTCAGTTCAGGATTACAAGTTCAGTATTCATCTCTCACTCCTGAAACTTGCTTAATTGTTAGTACGGGCACAGAAGTTTTCGTCCAGGCAATTGATCCTAAAACCGTGACGTCCTCCATTTCTTGTGGGGTTCGTGCTTCGCAGACAGGCAATGCGTCCTTTAGAGCTGCCGTTCCTGTTGATCGCACATTTCTTTGGAGGGCAGTTAGAACCATCATTAATGCTGGTGGAATTGTTTCCTTGGTTGGCCGCGGCCCTCATACTTTTACAGCAAGATATACCGCTGTTGCTCCAGCAGCCAGAGGTGGTCTCAGTGGTTGGGGACCTGCAGTGAATGTAAGTTCACTAACACCAAATGTTTGTTCAGTGAAATCTGTGATTTATGAAGACAGTCTAAACAAACTTTTTAGTTCTATAACTATTGAAGGCAAAGTTAATGGAACATGTAGCTTGTCTCTCAATGCACCTGCCGCACCAACTCGTCTGGCAACCACAGTGAACCTGACTCGAATATTCTCGGGGATAAAGTGACAGTGTTTATCTCGGCAGTCAGTTGTCCTCTCCTCTTCGCCCGAATCGGGACCGAAGGTAAGGATCAACAGAAGTCATTTGATTCAGTAGAAGTAGCAACTTCTGAGATGGACAAACTGGTTCCAACCAAGATAACAAAGTTATGTAGAAAAAAGAAACCCTAGTTTTTGCATAGCGTTACAAACTTACCTAACATCACCATTCCTTCAGGCGATACAGGTTCCATAACTGAAAGTTGTGGGGAGCGCAGTACATAACAGGCCCACTGAGCTCTAGAGATTGCAACGTTCAATCTATTTGGAGATAGCAGGAATTCAATTCCACGGGGTAAATCTTCGCTTGACGATGTTGTCATGGAGACAAAAACTATTGGAGCTTCCTGTCCTTGGAATTTATCAAATGTACCTACCCTGATCTCTCCAAATCCCGCAGCTCTCAATCGTGACTTTAGATATCGCACTTGGGCGTTGTAAGCGGTGACAACCAAGATGTCACTTTGCAGCAGCGGTCGCGAGGTAGTTGGTTCGCCTTTTGAATCGACTGGCGTCCAGAGTTTTCCTAAATGTTCTGGAATCATTTTCAAGAGCACTTCTGCTTCTTCGATAGAACTCACCGTATTGCCCATGTGATCGACAGAAATTACATGAAGTCCTGGTTCGATACCCGCAAGATTTCTAAGTTCGCACCGTGCATCCGAATACAAGCGATCTTCATATTGAAGCCTCGAAACACGTGCAGCAATCTTCGGATGCAATCTGAAAGTTTTTTCTAGAAAGAAACCTAATTCTTCTGGCATCGTCTTATGCCCACCCAAGATATGTGAAAGTACGGACTCATTTACAGGTTCAGGGTGTTTACCTTGGCTCACTTGCGGTAATTGTTGCGGATCACCTAGCAGCAATGCGCAGCGCCCAGAAGAAATCACAGCAAGAGAGTTTGCTAAAGAGAATTGGCCAGCTTCATCAATAACTATGAGATCTAAATTTAGGAGGCGAACATCAGGTCGACTAAAAGTCCATACTGTGCCACCCACAACATAACCTGTTCCGGACAATGAAGTTGCCCACGCTGCAACGTCATCTACATGATAGGCGGGTTGGGACTTAGCGGTTTGACCTTTCTTAGCCATGGGAATTGTTTTATCGATTTTCTTAACGTTATCCATCAGATGCTCTACAACTGCGTGCGATTGAGCAACTACACCAACTCGCCATCCGGCTTTTACTAGGTTTGCAATGACATGTGCACCAACGTAAGTTTTTCCAGTTCCTGGTGGACCTTGTACTGCTATGTAACTATTTTGACTTCCCAAAAGCGATTCAGTGATGCTTGAAACTGAATCTTCATTTTTTACTAATTCTCCTGAAATCTGTCGAGGTTTTCTTCGCAATAGCACGTCACACCAGGCAAGATTAGGAAAAGCTGGTTCACCATTGTTCATTCTGTAAAGAGTTGAGGCACCTAATTCTTCACGTAGTATCTTTTCGATTGAAGTAGTTCTAATTGGTGCACCTGGTAGCAATGCCATTGGTGTCTCTTGCCAAGTACCAGCGCTTTTCTTTTCTACCTCTTCAAGAATCACCGTGGAACCATCAATATCGACTATGGACGCATCAATAAATCCACGTGTGCTGCCTTGAATTGTTTTAAATCCATCAGGCGCGATCTCATACAAGACTTGCGGGATGTGTTCATAATCAAGCATGTGCTGAAGATCGGTTCCTTCAGCTTTGATCGTAATGTTGCGCCGGTGATTCTTTTGGCGGCCACTAATTGTCCAAGGTCCAGCCGTGATGGATGTTGGAATGATCACATCGTTAAAGGAGTTTAAATCTTCAGCAATTGTAAGTGCCCGCTCAAAAATAGCCCACCACGCTGGACGAGTTTCACGATGATGGAAAGAAATTGCAGCCGAAAGCAACGCCAATCCCTGCTCAGAATCACTGCGTTCGTCCCGATCTTCTGGAACATTATTGAGTAGTTGAATGGCGATAGGTTCGACACGTTCAAGTTCCTCGTTGTCTTCCCATTTAAGTGCGGCAGCTGGTCGCATGGCAGCAATATCTATGCCGTGAGTAGTAGCTTGTTCACGAATCCAAGTATCGAGTTGTTGGGTTGAGTCCACGTCATCTTTGTTGTAGGACTTAATCTCATTGAGAGATTTTATAAATGTATCTTTATCACCAGCAGCCAACATTGCCAGCGCTCGTTCAAATTGAATCACGCTTCCGACAGCTGTTGTTACTTCTTTATCGCGGTGACCATTCCAGAAAGTCTTTTCGATGTATTTAATGGACATCGATTCAGTTGAAAACCTAAAGGCTCGACGAACTATTGCGTATAAATCAACGAACACTCCATCACGAACAAGTCGATCAACTTCAAATTCAAAAGATCCATGTCTTTGAGCTAAACGCAACATTGCACTAACTTCATATGATGCATAGTGGTAGACATGCATATCTGGAAACTCTTTAAGCCTTTGCAATAAGTACTCAATGAATGCACAAAAAGCTGTTTTTTCTTCTGTGCGATTTATTGCATCGAATGTATCAAATTTTAAGGTTTCACCATCTTTATAGAGGTAGCCAAACATGTACTCCAGACCCTCACCATTATTTGCGAAGGGGTCGCCTTCCATATCAAACCAAATGTCTCCTTTAGAAGATTCTGGAAGCAGCCCAAATGCATCGAGATCACGGAGGTCATAAATTGGCTTAGGAAGATCTTTTCCACGAACTTGAATTTCAGCTTGTGCCCTTAGGTTTTCAAAAGTTTCACGTGTGACTTCTTTTGGTTCCTTTGGCCTTTGCTCATCAGATGCTTGTGCCATCTCGTCAATTGTTTTAATCCCATTTTTTATCAACAGCGATCGGGTGTTACTTCTAATTCCTTGGATTAAAGAGAGATCTCTATCCTCGTGGCGCCCAGCATCACACGAAGCAGCCCATCGACATCGCATACACGATTCTTTAGGTGCAGCCCATGTAGGAGAGGGTGCTGAATCAAATTCTGCAATAGAAGTTCTCACACGATTAACAAAGTGCTCTGCCAAGTCAATGAGATCGAGTGCCGCTGCAGACCAACGGGCATCGCCACCCAACCAAAGGTGCACATTGTGGGGGACCGCAAGGCCCATTTCTTTCATGATGAAGGCGTACGCAGAAACCTGTAGCACAGCTGCACGCTTAGCACTTCTAGCTGACTTAGCGTCTACGGGATCGTAAACAAAACGGCCTTCAGCGTCCTTAAGAGGTTTACCTGTTTCATCTTTAACAAGAATTAAAAAGTCGGCAAAACCCATAAAACCTTTGGTAAAAAACGTTGCTTGATAAATGGTTTCAATTCCATTGTGAACCGCTTCAACAGTTTTCTGATGTGCCAGCGTGAGAGCTTCTTGAGTGAATTTAGGTTCACCGATATCTACAAAACTTCCAGCAGTGCGAAGTTGTGTTGCTAAAGCTTTTTCATGCAATCGGCCTTGCTCAATCAAGAGCTCTAACTCAGGTCCATTCTCTGAATCAGGTGCCGGTAAGAGTTTTTCTAACACCGCCCACTCGAGATGAAGCCGTTGAGTGCATTCCAGTTCGGCAATTAAGTCGCGTGGAGAAATAAACCATTCACCTTTGAATTTCTTCACTTAGTTACTTCAACCCAACCCTTCCTGATCTTTTCTTTAATCATTAAGTCTGCAAATCGGATAGCTTCTTTCTGAAAAGATAGCAGGAGGGAGTGACAAAAGGCTACAAGCGAGTCATGTCAATAGCCGTTGCAAATTTTGGAACATTTGCGACCGACTCAGAAGCGCTACAGCAGATTATCAATGATTCTACGTGGCTATCTATTGATTCAGGCCACGGGGTATATCCATCAGTTAAAACAATTATGATTTTAGGCTTTGGCTTGAGCGATTCAGCAGCTTTGATTCCAACCCTTAAATCCGTTCCTCCACCACCACTTAGCTTCACATCTGCAATTCCAGAAACTGAGCGAATTTTTTGAATTTCTCCCACCTGCGAATCACATGGAATCACAGTAATTCCCTGTGCAATTCCATTTGCAGATGCAATGCCATCTACTTCCGACAGAAACTCAGTTATTTCCTTTTCATTCACACTGCCGCTTGTATCAATCACGATAGCAATTGTTGGTGGAGATGGTTTTCTCATGGATGGCAAGATAAATTCAGGATCACTTAAGGCCATTGAACTTTGTCGTCTTGAAGGTCGTGAAAAAGTGTAATCCCGCCTCCCAAGGACGGTGGCAAGTGAACTTCTAAATGAACCCGCTAACTCACGTTTCCAATTGATTTGAGGATTGAGCAATTCATTTGCCCATCGAAGCAATTCACCAGGTACTGATCCCATTCCCTTTTCCCGTGAATGTTTAATAACATCCTGAGCAACTCGATCTCGAATTACATCCTGTTGATCACCTTTTATTGTTGGGTTTTCGACATTGTTTTTTGGGAGTTCATATCCACGTGAAGTACCACCAGTGACGCTTCCGCAATCAGAGTGGTTTTTCTCTTTCGAAGGATGATCTTCGAAATGTTTTAACATGGTAAAAAAGGTTAGTTCAGTGGTCATATCTTTCTTAACACCGTACTCTGACAATGATCCATATCTCACGGGATCAAATCCTCCCCAAGGCATCTTTGCGTCATCTAACATTTGATTGATATTCGCGTCGCCTGCCAAGTTCCATGTGTCATGACTTGAATCTTCTCTGCCTAGAGATTGAAATCTAGTGCTGTGTTTCGAAACGCAATGTAGCGCTTCATGTAAAACCATGGTTGCCAGAACTTCTGGAATTTGCTCAAGCACGAATGCCGGGTTGTAATACATTCGCCATCCAGCATCTACAGCAAGAGTTGGCAAATTTGGTGATTCAACGATTCTTAATGAGAAAATCAACGTGGACATGTACGGCCACCTTGCTTGCGCAATAATCTTGGCAGCCATAATTCTTAACCGAGCTTCCTCGGTGATAACGACCTGTTGTTCCTGCAGCATCCCTAAATCATTTTTGCTTCAGTAAGGAGGGGGATCAACGCCTTCAATAATTTTGAATCAGGAGTTGCTCCTTTAGGTCGCTCTCGCAACCAGTCGCGAGCAAAAGTGACGGCTAAGTCTGGATGACCCCCCGATGCGATTCTTTCAAGAACTATTCCTACAGCTTCCCATCGTTTCTGCGTCATGTTGTTTCGTAATACCGCCATAAGCGACGCACCGACTACATAAACTTTGTCCATTCGATTTGGGATTACAAAGTTCTTTGGAGACGAGATTATTTCTTCAGGGTTAGGTAAATCGATGTTCTCGCGATAGGTAATGTATTCAGCCGCTGGCCCAACACCAACGCATCCCATAACTGCAATTCTGCGGACGCTGGCATCGAGTTCACAAGCAGTTATCCATCCTGACAATATCGCAACCATTTCCCATGATCGCGGAGTAGGAAATGCCCGACCTTGTTCTGCAGAAGATTTAGGCAGCACAGTTGTTAAATCAGGTCTAGATGCTAGGAAGCCAGATAAAGCTGCACGTTCTGCAATGAGAGCATTACTCAATTTCTTACTATCTGGGGTTTTGATGCTGAAGTTAATCCAATTGCCTGCCAAACCATCTCGGACAACTTCAGCAGGAAGTTCCCAGTTGATGTGACAGAAACGATTTGCTAATGGAGGGGCTAAATCCCATCCATCGGCAGCTTGATCTGGCGGATTAGCGGCTGCAATAACACTTGTGTCATCACCCAGATGGCAATCTCCCGCAACTTTGTCCAAGCACACACGCAATAGTGCTGCTTGAACACTTGGGGGAGCAGTGTTGACTTCGTCAGTAAACAAAATTCCATCTTGCACTTCTGCTAAGCGCTTCGCCCAATCTGGTGGCATCAATGTTGCAGTGCCTTGTGAAAGCATAGGCAAACCAGCAAAATCTTGAGGTTCACGAATGCTGGCCAGAATTACTTCAAGATGTCGCCCTTGGTCGGATGCAATCTGTTTAATAACGGAAGTTTTACCTTGACCAGGGGGACCCCAAAGAATTACAGGTACGCGAGCGGCTACACATGTAATTAAAGCTTTGTATCCAGATGCATATTCATCAATTGTGCTCAAGGTAGCCTCCACTGTAGTGATGAGATTATTGCCTAAAATATTGAATTAGGGAACACTTCCAGATGTGGCAATCGAAAGAAATGACATAACGGACGCAGCCTTTGAGGTTGAAGTTTTCAACTTCTTAGTTGAATTTGGGTTCTCACCTGAACGTAACGGGGATGTCATTCACTTATCTGGCGTAGGAGTTGGTTCCGGCAATAGTTCAGCCAACATCAACATTAATCTTGTTGAAATGGATGGCCATCGAATTCTTGAGATCACTTCATACTTGAAAGCACCTGGAGTTTCTTTTGAAAAGGCAACCATAATTGCGGCGCAGGGTAACCTTTCATGTCTAATCGCAAAATTTGTTCCTGTCGAACAGATCGAGAATGGAACCCACTTAGTGCGTGCTGGATTTGTACTATATGCCGATCACTTGTCCGGGCAAGAGCTCAAGTCCATTCTCTATTTGTTTATCAAGGAAGTAGATGCAATTGATGATTACCTTTTGGATTTACTAAAGCGCTGAGTATCAGGAAAAGAGTTAAATATGAGTAATTTTCGCCATCTAGAGATTAATGATGATGTTCGAACTGAAGTCGCTAATCCGAATCTAGACCCGAAGGAAATGGAATATTGCGCATTAAGTTCGCAGACTGAGTTACGGGAATTAGTTGCTGCTAATCCGAAACTACCTGATCAATTTGCACGCTGGATGTCTAAAGACATTGAACATTCAGTTCGAGCAGCATTATCACAAAATATTTCAATTGACCCTGCAATGATTTTTGAATTATCAAATGATTCTCATCTAGCGGTCATCTCTGCCGCTGCCGAGAACCCCAACCTAAGCCAAACCCGATTAGCTGACTTAGCAGGACACAGAAGTTACATCGTTCGAACTGGGGTTGCTCGAAATACGAACGTATCCCTAGACACTCTAAAGCAACTTGCAAAAGATTCTGAGTGGGGCGTCCGTCGAAGTGTTGCCTCGAATCCCAAGGTTAGTACTGAGATATTAGTTGAACTTGCTAAAGAAGATGTAAAGGAAATTCAAATTGCTGTTGCCTCAAACTCTCTTACGCCCATGGAAACTCTTCAACAATTATGGATGAGTTCTTCCGCTGCTAGAGATTCAGTCATTGGTAATCCAAATTGCACTGAGGAATTTCTCCTCAATGCTTTAAAGGAGGCGATGCTGCTGCAGGAAGACCAAGATGATACTTGGGAGGATGATCTACGAGGTGATACTAATACTCGTGAGCTGATTGCCGAGCGGCCTAATCTATCAAGGAACCTAATTGTAGAACTACTCGAGGACCCACGTCATTATGTTCGTCAAAAATTAGCAGCAAATGAATCTCTTAGTGAACAAGACTTATCGAAACTTTCTCTAGATGTCGATGAAAATGTAAGACAAGCTGTTGTAAACAATCCGAATACATCTGCTGAAAGTAAGGCTGCTGCCACCTTACTTGGGTTGCCGGATAAGGAGTCAGATGATGAATAAGATTCTTATCGGTCATAAAGCCAGAGGCTTTTATTATCAATCACTTGGCAAAGTCCATGAAGCTGTAGAGAGTTATTCAAAATGTGTAGAGTTACCGGAAGTTTGGAGATCTTTAGCACTCGCATATTCCGACACGGATGACTTGGAAAACGCGCTAAACGCCTTTGAAGAAGCAGTTAAAAGTGGAGATTTGAAGTCAATTCCCTGGCTAGTCACATTGCTACAAAATCATCGTCCTGATGATCCTCGGCTCCCAATTTTCATTGAGCAGATCGAAAAAGGTGTAAAAGAGGGTAATTTGGAATTCATCTTCAGTCTTGGAAATTTGAAATTAATTGGCGGCGAATATGAAGAAGCATTTACGTATTGGTCTGAATACATAAATTTAGAGAGCTGGTTAATTAATCGAAATATTGCTGGTCTAATGACGACTCGATTTTTGCAATATGGGCATCTCGTTCCGCCTCCACTAGGACCTTTAGAATCAAATGAAGATGCCTTACATTTTTTTATGCGAGTCAATGAAAAAGGATTTAAAGAGGGCATTCCCCTCGCCTTAGTTGATATTGGGCTTGCTTACATTGAAAATCCAGGGTTAGAAATCTTTAAGAGTTACTCACCGATGGATTTTTTCAATTCCTTTATGGAATCGGCACATGAAGGACACGAACAATCTTTGTTGATGGCTATTTCCTTTGCCAGTATTTTCGAGGATGCAATACCTGATGATTCGCTGTTGTTGAAATTAGTTGATGAATATGGGCTAACTGATTTATTGGAAGAAATGAATTACAGACGAATGCTGGCTGGAGCGATTTCCGATATCAATGCAAAATACGGATCAGTCAATAGTCAGAGAAAAAATGACAGTGCTATTCAGGAAATTTTTGATCGCGCAGATGCAGCCCAAAAGTCAGGCGACGCACTGGGTGAAATTACGGCTTGGATTGAAGGAGCACAGCTTGGCGATGAAAATTGTTTCCACAATGTAGGAGTCGCTCTTTGTAATGAACTTGGCATAGTTCAAAACTTCTTTGGGGCACAGGGCGGAGAAGACAAAGCGTGGTCGCCTCTTGCTAAGGGAATTGGTGCTAGTGAAAATCGCCCAGGTCGGGGACCACTCTTTAAAATGTCCAGATTGTTATCTGCAAATCAATTAAATGCTGTTCGCTCAACTTATGGTGGTCAACCAGATGTGGAACTTGAATCACTCAAGCCAGGCCATGAATCTTCTTTGACAAAGATGCGCGATTTATTTGAAAAATGCGGATTTTCCTATTCTCAATTAGATCAAAACTTGATCGGCCTACCATTTGGATCCAGGTATGGAAATTTCCTAATCCTCTGTGAATTAGTTCAAGATGAAGGACGAGACTTAGCTCTGATGTATGCATGCCTGCTCACATCTAAATTTGATGAAGAGGGAACTCCAATCTCTGGAGTATCCGGACTCAATAAGTTTCAAGAAAAAGTGTTAGAGGTGCTCATAAGAGATCAGGAACTTATTTTCCCATCCATGAGCATGGACATAGGTCACATTTTTAATCTGGTACCTAAGGAAAGCGCTCCTGAGTCATTCATCAATATCACTAAAGCAAAAGAGTATTGGTCGACAATTGGTGCAACCCCTTCTTCGATGTTTTATGAAGCACTACCCACCAGGCATGAATTTGAGAAAATTGAGTTTGGGTATGGTGTAGATCTAGACCTGCAATCAGATCACTTTGAAACTGCCATCAGAGCAATCGCTGGTTCAATTACTGGAATTTTAGATGTAATCGCGGGCATGCAGGTTGAGTCACCCGAGCTATTTGATTTAGTTTTTGATCATAGCTCCTCTGCGCAATTTAACAACGACAAAAATTTTGTTGATTACACCGAGTTAGCACAACTAGGTAACAAAACAGCCCAGATCATCAAGGCATATCAAGATGTTGATGACAAGAAACGCCTCGAAATCCTAGTTGCTTTATCAGCTGACGGCATACATGTAGCTCGACGTTTAATGACTGAAGCAATAGAAATGACCCCATCCAACATTGACACCATTGCACTAGAAATGTTAAAGGAATCTGAAATTGATGAGAATTTCCCACAAGTTAGAGATTTACTAAATAACATTGGTTGGAAATATTCTGAGTTTGGAAATCCCGCCAAAGCACGCCCTATATTTGAAAAAGCAGCAAAGTTAGGCAGTGGAAATGCATTATCAAATTTGACTTGGGAATTGCTGACGACCGGAGAGCACGACTATGCCCGTAAGGCATTTGATGAGTGCTATTACAGAATCATGACCACACGCGAGACCGAGAATGATTATGAACAAGGTGCAAACATTAGAAGCAATGATGCACTTCACCGATTTGCACTAGGGGCTTCACATGAAGAGTTGAGAAGCATTTGGACTGATTCGCATTTTCAAGAAAATCACCTTGAATCGAAGTTCTATCCTATTTTGTTGGATCACCTCGAAGAAAATAGCAAACGAGTTCAAGATGGTCTTGCGGCACTAAATTCCGCTGAGAAGAAAGAACTGGCTGAGATGTTCAAATCACTTTTAGATTCAGACCAGTGGATCTCAGGAATCGCTCAGACTTCTTTGCAATTATTAGGGGAAGAGCCCCAACAGAAAAAGGGGCTCTTCCGCCGTTAAGTCCTACTCTTCCCAGCCGAAGAACTCTAGGCAGCGCGTGCCGCCAAACTTCTTTTGAATCTCTTCATCAACGTTATCGGCAATTACTGCCGTTGACATAACAGCAAATCCTAATTCTGAGGCATCAAGATCTTCAATCAAGAGTCGGGCAGTGAGGAAAAGATTGATAGTTCCGGACTTTTCGCCTTCTTCGACTTCCCATTTGTTGAAAATGAATGATTTCTCCGTCATTAAGTACTTGTAGATCTTTAAGTCATCTTTCACGTTAAGAAGTACGAAGGCAGCAACATTCACAAAGGGCTGCTCAGGAACAGAATCAGAATCAACAACCACACGGACTAGGACGGACTCATTTCGCGCGCCCCAGTCTCCTGGGCCTTCTTCGACAAAACTGACATCTGGCAAAGCTTGGCGTAGCAGATTCGCTACTTTGGTATTAAGTGCACTTGAACTATTTTGCTTATCAAAAAGACCCATTTGGTGCTCTCCTTGCGTTAGGCCCGCTTGGGCGAATTGGTCCAAGCATAAATCCAATCACTGACAATTTAAATACCTAAATCGGACATTTATTTGGTCAGCCGAATAGGCTAATTTCTATCTATGGATCAGGAAGAAGCAGACCGAGCTCTCGAATGGCTGCAATCTAACGCTATTGAACTCCAAGACTCTGAAATTGCAATTGCGCCTATTCAAGTGACGGACCACGCATGGTTCAATTGTGAGACAGGTTTGATGAGCATTTCTTCTGAGATATATCCACCCTGTTTGGAATGTGAGCTGCCTAGCGAATGTGTGCACTTTCCCCGCGAAAATGTGATTTCTTGTATGACGGGCGATGGCGATGGCGACTATTTAGTTTGGGCACTTCATTCTAATGTGCCATCAAATAACTCTGCGTATGTAGCGGATGGGGCATTTATCATCTTGGATAGTTCTATACACGAAACAGTGAAGCACAAATATGGAAAGTTACGTTTTGACTCTCAGCCGCTAGCGCCAATATTGCTTGGGGTTATAGAAGTAAACGAATATGTCTCATCCACTGGTAACACGGGTTACGGCTTCTTATTCATTGCAGATCAGCAAGCCACAGCCAACTCAGAGTTTTTCCATGTCGATCTCGCACTCACTCCAGGTAATTATCAAGTAATTGCTTATATGGGCGATGCGCAGTTCTATCCATTTACACCTAGAGCCGTAGGTATTTATGGGGAGTACTTCACTGAGGCACTAAGAGATTCCATTCAAGGTTGTAATTTTGATTGTGCTTCAGATTTTTCGGCAGAAATTTTTGGCACCGAAGATGGAACGGTGATGTCAAGAATGGGAAATGATTTGGACTATTTGTCTGAAAAGAATTCAGAAATAAGCTATGAGAGAAATGTTCTTTTGAGCGATTCATGGGGATTCCAGCGCTACTTTGCTGGAAGCGAACGCATTCAACAGAAGATTGAAGAATTCTCTCCCAAACAAAACTATTCACCTGCCCAATGGTTAGTAATTGCGGATGGATTAAGAATTCGTGGCCAAAAGGCGGAGTCAACCAAATTAATTAATGAACTTCTAGGATCTAACTTGGTATTCACCGATGATGAGCAGAAGTACCTTGTTGCAATCCTTAGGGCAGCACCTGGATATTGGCCCGCCTGATTCAACATCTTCGATAACATGCAATCTGTCACTTTAGATTCTCAATAAAAGACCCAAAAACGGTTAATGCCCTACGGTTGGCGTGGCCATCCTTGCTCACTCGAATTTCGATTGTAGCCACCTCAGATTTACGCAATCCTGACACATTACCAATACATCTGTTGGCAGTCCCAACCTCCACCGTTAAGAGACCCATATCTGTTAATTGATAACTTTTTATTTCACTGATATGAGTTATCCAGTAGTCAAGCATTGAGTTTTTGTGTTTCCTCCAGCTAATCCCGATTTCGCCAGAATGTGTAAGAGAGAGATTAGCTGGAACCCTGCCTTTGACTTCAGAACTTCTAAACCAAATGGGTCCAAAGATCATCGAGTG
>CAIUSQ010000135.1 GCA_903901905.1 uncultured Actinomycetes bacterium | reverse complement strand
GCCAAAAACACTTGATGAGATCGGAAAGGTTTACGGTGTAACACGTGAGCGTATTCGTCAGATTGAATCAAAGACCATGTCAAAGCTTCGCCACCCTTCACGTAGCCAGGTGCTGCGAGATTATCTAGATTAAGAGAAGCTCTTAAACATGGGTGAGAATGCAAAGGTTTTCATCAACCCTAAAAGTGGTTCGATCCGCATAACGGGAATGATTGATATTGTCGATTCAGAAGGAAATGTCACAGGTACTCTTGAAAATCCTAAGTTTTGTGGCTGTGGTAAATCAAAAGAAAAACCCTTATGCGATGGATCGCATAAGGGAGTTCCCAAAGAAAAGTAGATTTAGTTTTTAGATTCGATGAGTTTTTCTGATTCATCTTGAATCTTTGCAGCAATTGGCTTTAGCTTTTCAGCGTATTCCTTGCCGTGGTGGCCGCAGAACATGAGCTCTCCACCATTGAGAAGTACTGCTCGGACGTATGCCTGGGCACCGCAGCGATCGCAACGATCTAAGGCGTTAAGAGGTACTGATTCAAGCAACAACTGTTCTGTCATCTCTCTCCGTTTCCCTGTACTTCCAACTATTTAAACTTCCTTACATGGAACAGGAAACCACATATATTTATTCCCCGCTTGATTTAATCTATAATTTATCGATAATTTACGCTGAGAAATCCATTTTTCCACTATCTGAGACTGTTTCGGCGCGCTTTGCGCGCAAATGGGCTCCAGACAGTTAGCCTTTGCCCTCATGGCCGAGAAAGATGCAACAAGTTCGCAAGATAGCTACACCGCAAAAGATCTTGCAGTTCTCGAAGGCCTAGATGCAGTTCGCAAACGTCCAGGTATGTACATCGGATCCACTGATTCACGTGGTCTCATGCACTGTCTGTGGGAGATCATTGATAACTCAGTCGATGAATCATTGGCCGGCCACTGTAAAAAAATTGAAATCAATCTTGAGTCTGATGGTTCTGTGGAAGTCCATGATGATGGTCGCGGAATTCCAGTCGATAAAGAAGCAAAGACTGGTTTAACTGGTGTTGAAGTAGTACTCACCAAACTTCATGCTGGTGGAAAATTCGGTGGTGGCTCATACGCTGCATCGGGTGGACTCCATGGAGTTGGCGCTTCAGTTGTAAATGCACTTGCTTCCAGACTTGATGTAGAAGTTGACCGCGATGGCAAGATTTACTGGATGTCTTTTCAGCGCGGTGCTGCAGGAATATTTGATGGTGATGGACCTAAGGCCTCTTTTCAACCAAAGTCTGGCTTGCGTGTAATTGGAAAGATTTCTTCAAAAGTAACTGGAACTCGAATTAAATGGTGGAGTGATCGCCAAATATTTTTGAAAGAGGCAGAGTTAGATCTGACCGATATCTATGACCGTGCTCGTCAAACTTCTTACTTGGTTCCAGGTTTGACTTTAGTTGTAAACGATAATCGCACAAAGGCCAAAACCACTGAAACCTTCTTCCACAAGAGTGGAATCACCGAATATTGTAATTTCTTGCAACCAGATGAAGCTGTTGGAGATGTCATTCGAATCTATGGCACTGGGCATTATCAAGAAACTGTGCCTGTTTTAGACGATAAAGGCCACATGGTCTCTACAGAGGTCGAGCGTGACATGGAAGTTGATATCGCGATGAAGTGGGGAAATGGCTTTGAAACAACACAGCGTTCGTTTGTAAATATTATTGCAACTCCAAAAGGTGGAACACACGTACTTGGCTTTGAGCGCGCACTTATAAAAGTTGTAAACGAAGCGCTTAGGTCTACAAAAACTCTTGCAAACAAAGAAATTGATGTCATCAAAGATGACGTCCTTGAAGGATTGACCGCTGTAGTCACAGTTCGAATGTCTGAACCACAGTTTGAAGGTCAGACAAAAGAGGTATTAGGAACATCTGCGGCTACACGAATAGTCTCGGCCGTTGTCGCCGAAAAAATGAAAGAGTATTTCAATACAACCAAACGCATTGATAAAGCTAATGGGCGGTTAGTTCTAGAAAAAATCGCTGCCGCATCGCGCACAAGAATTAGTGCAAGAGCCCATAAAGACTTGCAGCGACGTAAAAATGCGCTCGAATCCTCATCACTACCGACAAAGCTCTCAGATTGTCGCTCAGAGGATGTAACGCGAACAGAGTTGTTTATTGTGGAAGGTGATTCAGCCCTTGGTACAACAAAGGCTGCCCGTAACAGTGAGTTCCAAGCAATTTTGCCTATTCGCGGAAAGATTCTAAATGTTCAAAAAGCCTCACTCTCCCAGATGCTAGAAGACAAAGAGTGCGGCTCAATCATTCAAGTTATTGGTGCCGGTTCTGGAAAGTCTTTTGATCTTGATGAAGCTAGATATGGTCGAATTATTTTGATGTCAGATGCTGACGTTGACGGGGCGCATATTCGTTGTCTCTTGTTAACTCTTATGTATCGATACATGCGTCCATTGATCGATTCCGGCCGAGTATTTGCAGCGATTCCTCCATTGCACCGTATTGAAGTTATGGGTGGGGGAGGCAAGAAGGGCGACTACATCTACACATACTCAGATGATGAGATGAAAAAACTTACAGCCGATCTTAAGAAGAGCGGAAAGCGTTGGAAAGAGCCTATTCAGCGCTATAAAGGTCTCGGTGAAATGGATGCAGATCAACTACGTGAAACAACGATGGACCCTGATGCTAGAACTTTGCGAAGAATTACTGTTAAAGATGCCGCCGCAGCAGAGGCGATGTTTGAACTATTGATGGGAAGTGACGTGGCCCCTCGTAAAGAATTTATTGCTAATGCAGAAATAGATCGAGAACATATCGACGTTTAGTCGATAGCAACTAAATCGAAATATTCATCTTTCCAAAGATCTTCATCGCCATCTGGCAACAAAATTACACGTTCTGGCTTTAGCGCTTGGACGGCGCCTTCATCGTGAGAAACCATAATTACAGAACCTTGATATTCAGCCAATGCACCAAGAATCTCGGCGCGTGATGCTGGATCTAAGTTATTTGTTGGCTCATCTAGTAGTAAAACGTTTGCCGCCGAAACTACTAGAACGGCAAGTGCCAATCTAGTTCGCTCTCCACCAGATAAGACTTTGACCGGCTTATGTACATCATCTCCGATAAATAAAAATGAACCAAGAGTATTTCGAGCAGTTGGTTCATTGATATCTGGAGTTGCCGACATCATGTTTTCTAAAATGGTTCGTTCGAAATCTAACGACTCATGCTCCTGAGCGTAGTAGCCAATTTTCAACCCGTGGCCGTGTTCAACTTTGCCTGTATCTGATTCAAGCTCGCCAGCTAAAATCCTCAGCAATGTCGTTTTACCAGCGCCGTTAAGTCCAAGAATGACAACTCTTGAACCTTTATCGATTACACACGATACATCTGTAAAAATCTCAAGTGAGCCGTAGTTTTTAGAAAGCTCTTCACCAGATAACGGAGTTTTGCCACATGGAGCCGGTGTTGGAAAGCGAAGTCTTGCAACTTTATCTGCAACGCG
>CAIUSQ010000134.1 GCA_903901905.1 uncultured Actinomycetes bacterium | reverse complement strand
GATATGCCCCGGTTATTGATCTTTTCTCTGAAAGCAAGGATTTGTAATCTCCTGAAACAACAACTTCTCCGCCATGCTCCCCTGCTCCAGGTCCAATATCTACAATCCAATCTGCAGCTCTAATTGTCTCTTCATCGTGTTCAACAACAATTAGCGTATTTCCGAGATCCCGTAACCTTGTGAGGGTTTCGATTAATCGGACATTGTCGCGTTGGTGAAGCCCGATACTTGGTTCATCCAAAACATAAAGAACTCCAACTAGGCCTGAGCCAATCTGAGTTGCCAATCTGATTCGTTGGGCTTCGCCACCTGATAGCGATCCTGCAGGACGATCAAGTGACAAATAATCAAGACCCACATCCAAGAGAAAACCAAGCCGAGCGTTGACTTCTTTCAAAACGCGCTCAGCAATTTGGCGCTCCCTTTTGCCCAGCGTTAATTTCTGTAGAAATTTGGCACATTCATTTATTGGCAGTGCGCAGAGTTGGGCAATGTTTAAACCGTCGAGTGTTACGGCCAAGATTTCACTTTTAAGCCGCGCACCTTTACATACTGCGCACGGAGTCTGACGCATGAACGCCTCAAGACGATCTCTACTTTGGTCGCTATCTGTTTCACCGTGACGACGCTCAAGGAATGGGATTACTCCTTCAAATCCTGTTGTGTATTGACGAGTTCTTCCATAACGATTCCGATACTTAACATGAACCTCGTAGTCATAACCATTGAGAATTGCATCTTTAACTTTGGCACTCAATTTTTTCCAAGGAGCGTCCATCGAGAAAGTTAATTCCTTACCTAAACCCTCTAATAACCTTTCGAAATACTCAGAACTTGTACCAAGCGACCAAGGTGCAATTGCACCTTCCGAGATTGAAATAGAATCATCTGGAATCACCAACTCTTCATCAACAACTAGTCGGGTTCCAATTCCATCACATTCTCCACATGCTCCAAAAGGAGAGTTAAAAGAGAAAGATCTTGGTTCAAACTCCTCAATAGAGATCTCGCACTTCATGCAAGCCATTTTTTCGCTGAAGCTTTTTTCTCGATTTGGTGATTTCACTGGTTCATCGACAAATTCAAGAATCACAATTCCGTTAGCGAGTTTTAATGCGGTTTCGACAGAGTCAGTTAATCTCTGTTGCGAACTTGCTTTTGCACTTAATCTATCGACCACAACCTCAATAGTGTGTTTTTCTTGCTTCTTAAGCTCTGGAATTTCATCTAACGTAAATACTTTTCCATCGACCCTTGCTCTTGAAAATCCTTGTAAAGTTAAATCCTTAAACAAATCTACAAATTCACCTTTGCGTGCGCGGACAATTGGAGCAAGCACGTGAAATTTAGTTTCATCAGGAAGAGCCAAAATTTGATCTACGATTTGCTGGGGTGACTGACGAGAAACTTCATCTCCACACTTAGGGCAATGAGGTTTTCCCGCTCTTGCATATAACAACCTGAAATAATCATAAACTTCAGTGATAGTTCCAACAGTTGATCTTGGGTTACGGTTTGTAGACTTTTGGTCAATCGATACAGCTGGTGAAAGTCCTTCAATGAAATCAACATCCGGTTTATCTAATTGCCCTAAAAATTGTCGAGCATATGCACTTAATGATTCAACATATCTCCGCTGT
>CAIUSQ010000133.1 GCA_903901905.1 uncultured Actinomycetes bacterium | reverse complement strand
TTGGTGGCATTGCAAACTCCATTGCACGCAAGAAATCTTCATCAACTTGCATTGCTTCAAGATCACCCTTTGAGCCAAGTGTTGCTTGTTCAACCAAACGATCACGTTGAATCACAGGATCAATAAGCTCAGAGTAACCAGTTGCTAATTCAAAACCATCGACATATAAATCCCATTTTTCAGCAACTCCTGGGATTTCGCGATGTGCTCGAACTAGTGGTGATGTATCAACGGGAAAACCCATTACAAAGGTAGGTTCAATTAGTTGATCTTTGGCGACATGTTCAAATATCTCTTCAGCTAATTTTCCTGTAATCCACTTAGGGTCAACCTTCATCCCAAGTTTTTCAGCGATTTTCTTGAGCTCTGCTATTGGAGTTACGGCTGTAACCGCTTGGCCAACTCCCTTGGAAATGGCTTCGTATAGTGAAATCTGTTTCCACTGGCCACCTAAATTTGCTTGGCGTCCATCGTGGTGCGTTACAACGTGTGAACCTGCAATTGCCATCGCTGCATTTTGAACAAGCTCTCGTGTTAAATCAGCAATCGAGAGCCAGTCTCCATAGGCCATATAACTTTCAATCATTGCAAACTCAGGTGAGTGGGAAGAATCTGCCCCCTCGTTGCGAAAATTACGGTTAATTTCAAAAACGCGTTCGATGCCACCTACAACACAGCGCTTGAGAAAAAGCTCTGGAGCTATCCGGAGGTAGAGATCCATATCGTAAGCATTCGAAAAAGACTTAAATGGACGTGCAGCAGCACCACCATGCATTACCTGAAGCATAGGAGTCTCAACTTCTACGAATTTTTCTTTTTCAAAAGTAGCGCGTAAAGATTTCATAACTGCAGGGCGCAAACGTGCGTTACTTCGAGCCTCGGGTCGAACTATTAAATCAACATAACGCATACGTACGCGAGTTTCTTCTGACATTGGTTTGTGATCATTTGGTAAAGGTCGAAGAGACTTTGATGCCAATGTCCAAGAGTTAGCCAGTACAGAAAGTTCACCACGTTTTGAGGTAATGATCTCACCTGTTATCGAAACGATGTCGCCCAAGTCAATCTCTGATTTCCAAGATTCAAGTGCATCCTCGCCAACTTTATCTAGAGATAACATCGCCTGAAGTTCAGTGCCATCACCTTCACGTAAAGTTGCAAAGCAAAGTTTGCCTGTATCGCGTTTAAATATAATTCTTCCTGTTAGTGATTCAACATCCCCTGTTGCAACATCGATCTCAAGACCAACATATTTTTCACGAATCTCTATAAGTGATTTTGTGCGAGGTACTGAAACGGGATATGGCTCAACATCTCGGGCAATTAGGGCAGCACGCTTTTCTCGGCGAATTCGGAGCTGCTCAGGTAAATCTTCTTCAGCGCCAGGCTTTGATGTAGATCCAGTTGAATTGTCAGTGCTCATAGGTTGCTAAGTCTACCGACTCAAGCATTTCGCTCATGAATTAGACGAAGTCCAATCAACGTTAAATCAGGCTCATGATGCTCGATTGTTTCTGAAACACCCACCATTAAGGGTGCCAAGCCACCTGTAGCAATAACTATTGGCTTTTGAGAATATAAATCAGCAAGCTCTGCTGTAATCCGATCTACTAATCCATCAACTTGGCCAGCAAATCCAAAGATTGTTCCAGATTGCAAGGCTTCCACAGTATTTTTTCCAATTACATTTTTGGGTTTTACTAATTCGATCTTTCGAAGTTGAGCTGCTCGAGCTGCAAGTGCATCGACAGAAATCTCAATACCTGGTGCAAGAGCACCCCCTAGAAACTCACCTTTTGGTGATACAACATCAAGATTTGTTGAAGTACCGAAATCAACAACAATTGCTGGGCCACCAAAAATTGTATGCGCGGCCAGAGTATTTACAATCCGATCAGCACCAATCTCTTTTGGATTATCAACTAGAAGAGGAACCCCAGTCTTTGTTCCAGGTTCCACAATAGTTACAGGAACATCTACAAAGTAATCGGCAATCATAGTTCGAAGCTCTCGTAAAGTAGCTGGAACTGTAGAGCAGATTGATAGACCAGTTAAATTGTAATCCTCAATTAGTGCTCGAAATTGCAGCCAAAGTTCATCTGCTGTACTGCGTGGATCAGTTTTCACACGCCACGAGCGAATCAACTCTTTGTTATCAAAAATACCAAGAACAGTATTTGTATTACCCACATCCACAGTCAACAGCATCTTTATCTCCCTACCATCGCCATATTGTCAATTAATCGGACACCTTCAACCCAGCCAGCAATAATCATTCTTTTTGATTTAGTTGAATCTGTTGCTATTGAAAAATTTTCCTCGTCAATTACAGTTGCATAGTCTTTTTTAAATCCAGATTCTGTTGAGATTGTAGAATTTAATATCTCAATTGCTATCTCAACTGTTGGGGCTAACCTTGCTGCAGAGAGAGCTCGATTGACTACTAGTGCACTATTTCGACCCTCAGCACTCAGGCGCACGTTTCGTGAAGACATTGCAAGCCCATCGAATTCACGGACTGTTGGTACACCAATAATTTCAACCTTACTTTTCATGGATTTAATTATCGAAAGTTGTTGAAAATCCTTTTCCCCAAAAACTGCTTTGTTTGGCTTAGTTAGAGCAAATAAGCGATCCACAACTGTTACCACTCCATCGAAATGACCTGGTCTTGATGCCCCTTCAAATATCGAACCCAATGGACCTGAGCTAAGAGTTTGAAAACCTTGCGGGTAGAGATCTTCAAATTCAGGAAACCAAACCTGTGTAGCACCGGCAATAGTTGCAATCTCAATGTCACGTTCTGGCGTACGTGGGTACTTTTCAATCTCTTCTTTATTTTCAAATTGAAGTGGATTAATGAAGATGCTTACGATTACTTCTTTATCCAGTGTTCGAGCACGCTTAATCAATGCTTGGTGGCCTTTATGTAAGGCACCCATTGTTGGGACTAATACGCTCATGTGAAGTGGCTCCAGTCCTTTCAGGTACCGGGCGAGATGTATGTAGTTTAGCGCTAAGCCGGCAGTTGCTCCAAAAGATCTTTTATCGCTCCGTGGGTTAGCAGGATTGCATCAGGCTCAATTTCAAACCAGGGTTGCAAAACAAATCTACGCTCATGGGCTCGTGGATGTGGAAGTACCAACTCATCGGCTTTGCTGATTAAGTCTCCGAATTGAATAAGATCTAAATCAATTGTGCGAGGCCCCCAATGTTGAATTCGCTGCCTGCCTAAGGTTTTTTCTATTCCATGAAGCATTGATAACAAATCCATTGCAGGAAGATCGCTGTCAACAATACAAATCGCATTTAAATAATCTGGTTGCACAGGACCGCCAACTGGCTTTGTAGTTATATAGGAAGAAACTGATTTAACATTAGTGGCCTCGCGTAATAAAGCTAGGGCAGTATCTAAATTATCTTTTAGATTTCCCAAGTTTGAACCCAGAGAGATGACTGCTTTCATCGTGATTTATTTACAGTTACTGAAATATCTTTGACATTAGTTTCCACAGGTGCTTGAGGTTTATGAACTGTAACGGTTACTGTATTTACTTTTAGGTAAGTTCTCAAAATTCGTTCTGCAATTCTGTATGCTAATTTTTCAATCAAGTTGACTGGATTTGTCGTAATCTCTTCATACGTTAAATCTGTAATCTCTGCATAATTCACTGTGTCATTAATTGCATCAGAAAGTGCTGACGGTGCTAAATCCACATCTAGGATTAAATCTACATAGAAGTCTTGGCCATTTAATCGCTCAGATTCAAATAAACCATGGTGGCCATACCCATGGATGCCGGTAAGAATCATCTGATCACTCATGATCTCAAGGCCTCCTTGTGTGGCTTAACAGAGTGAACTCTAACGGCCCAAATACCAGTTCCTTTAAGTTTCTTCGTTAAATTAATTGTGGCCTCTTCTCGTTGATCAGGAGAATCTCCACCTAAGAATCTTTTGCGTGAACCACCAACTAAAACCGGATAACCCATGTCAACAAAGCGATCAATTGCATCAATGATTGCCCAGTTATGCTCTGAATCTTTTGCAAAACCAAGACCAGGATCGATAATTAAATTCTCTTTGGTAACTCCATTTGATAACGCATCCTGAATTCGATCTTCTAGCTCCGAAATGGTCTCAGAGACAACATCTTCATAGATAGCTTTGGAATTCATATCTTTGGAATGTCCACGCCAGTGCATTGCAATATATGGGACTTTTAATCGCGCAGCTGTGGAGAGCATCTGACTATCAGACAGGCCTGCACTCACATCGTTAATAATGGATGCCCCAGCTTTTATCGCTGCCTCTGCAACGCTAGCCCGCATCGTATCGATGCTTATCTTCACACTTTTTTTGTCAGCGTATGATGCAATGTTTTCAATTACAGGAATCGTGCGATCTAATTCTTCTTGCTCACTAACTCGTTCTGCACCTGGCCTAGTTGATTCTCCACCGATATCGATAACATCTACGCCTTCTGCAATCATCTCTAAGCCCCGTGATACAGCTGCATTTAAATCATTGTGTTTCCCACCATCGGCAAAGGAGTCAGGGGTTACATTTAAAATACCCATCACTAACATAAAGCTAGCCTCTAGTGATTAAGGCGATTGCTTCTGAACGTGTTGCTGCATTATTTAATGCTCCACGCACTGCTGATGTGGTTGTACGTGCTTGAGATTTCTTTACACCTCGCATGGACATACAAAGGTGTTCACAATCAATAATCACGATGACTCCGAGTGGATTTAAAATCTCCACCATGGCATCTGCAATCTGTGTGGTTAAACGCTCTTGAACTTGCGGGCGTTTTGCATATACATCAACTAGACGTGCCAGCTTTGAAAGTCCAGTGATCTTCCCACGAGGAATATAACCGATATGTGCAACACCGTGAAAGGGCGTTAAGTGGTGTTCACAGTGGGAAAACACTTCTATATCCCTAACAATTACTAACTCTTCATGACCAATATCAAAAGTTGTTGTTAAAACATCTTGGGGTGATTGCCACAGACCTTCGAAGTTTTCTGCCATCGCACGTGCTACGCGAGCAGGAGTCTCCTTCAATCCCTCGCGATCGGGATCTTCACCCAAAGCAAATAAGAGTTCGCGTACAGCTTTTTCTGCACGTTCTTTATCGTATGGCGCTTTAGCCCGGCCATCTGCAACAGTGAGTTTATTTATCGTCACTTACTGCCTTTTTACGTCTTGTTGGTTTTTTAGTATCTGCAACAGGTTCTACTGCAATTCGCTCCGGCACATCAACAGGAGGCTGAGAGGATGGGATACGTGTTGCAGAGCCAGTCCAGGCAACTCTTGCTGTCACTTTCTTTACTTTCTTGAAAATAACTGCAATCTCATCTTTATTTAGAGTCTCTTTTTCAAGTAGTTCAATTACCATCTCGTCAAGAATCTTACGATTAGCAACTAAAATATCGAAAGCTTCTTGGTGAGCAGTTTCAATCAAAGTTCGAATTTCACGATCGACAATACCTGCAATGTTTTCACTGTAATCACGTTGGTGACCGTAGTCGCGACCCATAAATGGTTCACTACTTCCGCCGCCCAATTTGATTGCCCCAATCGCTGATGTCATTCCATATTGAGTAACCATTGCCCGTGCAAGTGAGGTGGCTTTTTCAATGTCATTTGATGCGCCAGTTGATGGATCATGAAAAATTAACTCTTCGGCAGCACGGCCGCCAAGAGAGTAAGCCAATTGATCCAATAGCTGATTTCGAGTTGTGGAGTATTTATCTTCATCTGGTAAAACCATTGTGTAACCCAATGCGCGGCCACGAGGCATAATTGTGACTTTGTGGACTGGATCTGTGTGAGGCAAAGCGTATGCAACAAGTGCATGTCCTGCTTCGTGATAGGCGGTGACTCGACGCTCTTCGTCACTCATCAAACGAGATTTTCTCTGTGGACCGGCCATTACTCGATCTATAGCTTCATCAAGTTCTAGGTTGCCAATATCTGCTTTATTTTCACGTGCAGATAAAAGTGCCGCTTCATTGACAACACTTGCAAGATCGGCACCTGTAAAGCCAGGTGTACGTCTGGCATAGTCAACTAACTTCACTGATGAGTTAATCGGCTTACCTTTTGAATGAATCTTCAAAATTGCTTCACGTCCCTTTAGATCTGGACGGTCTACTGCAATTTGGCGATCGAAACGACCTGGTCGAAGTAGCGCTGGATCTAAAACATCGGGACGGTTTGTTGCAGCGATCAAAATAACTTTTGAGTTCTCTTCGAATCCATCCATCTCTACAAGTAACTGGTTAAGAGTCTGTTCGCGTTCGTCGTGACCGCCACCCATACCTGCACCGCGCTGGCGTCCAACTGCATCAATTTCATCGATGAAGACAATCGCAGGTGCATTCTCTTTTGCCTGATTAAAGAGGTCGCGAACTCGCGCGGCTCCAACGCCTACAAACATTTCTACGAAATCTGAACCAGAAATCGAATAGAAAGGTACACCCGCCTCGCCAGCAACAGCGCGAGCTAATAAAGTCTTACCCGTTCCTGGTGGGCCGAAAAGTAATACACCCTTAGGAATTTTTGCACCTAAAGGTGCGTACTTCTCTGGCTTTGCAAGAAAATCCTTAATCTCATCTAACTCTGCAAGTGCTTCGTCTGCACCTGCTACATCTTTGAAAGTTGTTTTTGGAACATCATTATTTTGAAGTTTTGCTCTTGATTTTCCAAATTGGAAAACTTTATTTCCACCTTGAGCCTGGCTCATCATCCAGAAGAATAAGAATCCAATCAGTAAAAACGGCAGAACAGAAAACAAGAATGAAACAAATATGGATTGCGAAGGAACTTTGACGTTCCAACCTTTGGGAGGAGGGTTTCCAGTTAGTGCATCAATAATCGTTGGTTCTTGCCGGGCGACATAAAACGCTTCAACTTTTTCTGAGCCGTTTATTCGGTTGCCTGGTGTCAAAATTAATCGGATCTTTTGTTGTCTATCAACTATCTCTGCAGAGAGAACCTGAGTTTTCGAGATCGCGTCGATCGCCTGCGATGTTTCAATCTGTGTGTACTTATTTCCAGCAGATGAGATTTGTCCCAATCCTGTCACAGCAAAAATTGCAATAATTATCCAAAATAGTGGACCTCGAAAAATTTTCCCAGTACGCGTTGTCGGCTTCTTGTTTGGTTTCTTAACAGAAGTTTTCTCCGATTGCTTGCTGGTAAAACTTTTCTTGATCTGCTTCTTGGGCTTTTGCACTTGTGACATGGGTTCTTATTCTCGTTTCTACAAATTACTCGTACATGTGCTTGGCAAGCACACCGATAAAGGGAAGGTTGCGATACTTTTCATCAAAATCAAGGCCATAACCAATTACGAAATCTTTAGGAATATCAAAGCCAACATACTTAACATTGACTTCAATTTTTGCTGC
>CAIUSQ010000132.1 GCA_903901905.1 uncultured Actinomycetes bacterium | reverse complement strand
CCAGGGTTCGCAGAATAGTACGCTGCGGATGGATCACTTCCGCGGCCACATACGCGATTTCGCTCCATCCGCCATAGGTGAATAAGACAAGGATAAACGCCAATTGCAGACCCGGCATGTGCCACTGGGTATCGGATGTAATTGGATGCTTATCGGAAGCCAAGACTGCCGCGACAAAAATGGCAGCCAAACCAAGAGGCGCCATTTTGGAGGAAGATTTTCAGCAAGCAATTTTACGCGATTCACCTCAAGCGGAGTTGCCTTTCTCAAAGGTTTAACTTTTTGACGCTTCCACTTGCTAAATGGCGATTTTTCAAGCATTTCTGCGTCAACTGCAGACTTAAAAATGGAAGAAAATAAATTGACGTACTTCTGAATCGTGTATTCAGAACGTCTCTCTCCTAGCCATGTGCTCTCATTTACCAGTATTGCATGCCACTCCTTAAGATCATTCACCGTAATATCCCGCATTTTCATGTGACCGAAATATGGAAGCACGTGAGTATTTAAAGTATTTTGATAATCAATTTTTGTTTGATCCGAACACGAGAGAGTTTTTTTCCAATGGTTTACAACATAGTCCCCAATGGTGAGCTTTTCGTAAATGGGTGCTATTGCCTGGCCGCTCTTGACTCTCAATTCTTCCTGATACGCATAAAACTTTGCTTCGGCCTTTGTCTTAAAGCCACCTTTTTCTCCATAGGTATTATCAATCTTTATCCACCGAGCCGAATGTGTTTTCCCACGTTTGCGAGTAGTTGCCATTTACTTCTTTCCTCCAGAATTGATGATGTTAGATAGTCGTGCAGGTCCGTTTACCGACTTGAACTTTATTTCTCCTTCTTTGGTGAGCACTCCACCTGAAAAACCTGCGCCATTACTTGTTAACCAACCATTTCTTCTTGCAACCTGCACAGCTGTATGCACAACTGAAACTTCAAGTCCAAGTAATTCTGCAGTCCTTGTGGAGAGTTTTCTCGTCCCACTTGATTGCAGCATTTCGTACACTTTTGCAATTACTATGGCATCTTGAGAGTTTTTGCCTTCTCTTGCGATTTCGTCACTTGAATCCCATCGATAAGTTCTAGCAAGGTCAACCGTTTTGCTAGTAACTTCTTCAATTAGTTGTATTGCTTTATTTTCCCAAATGCTACTTCTCTCATTAATAACTCTTGAGGCTATCTCCGAGTGTTCATCGAGTAACTGCCCACTGGGAAGAGTGCGGAATGTTTTTGAATTAACACTGTCAGATTCATTAGGAAGTTGGCGACGTGCACATAATTTCAATCGAAGCGACTCTTCCTCTTTGGAAGGCTTGAGTGCACGTGCGCCCAATACCTGCACCTCGATCGAGAGAATTGCTCTGCCATTCTCAATTGCCTTTGAGTGAATCCAAATTCTGTTTCCTTCGTAATCATGCCAAGTCAGAACATCAGTTAGGCGCTCGCCTTTCGAGCCAGAAACTACATACCCTGCCATTTCTCCCTCAATCCAAGGATTTGCATAACCCTTGGACTCAGAGTACCTTAAATCCAAGGAATCTACAAAACCTAGGAGATATGGTGTATTCGTTCAAAATGATTATGGCTGGTACTGACTCGTGGTTGAACGTGAAGGAGGCTGCTGCCTACCTTGGGAAATCGACTCATTGGCTGTATCAAAATCGGGAACCTTTGCAAATCCCAAGTACTTCAATTGGGGGGTCAATTCGCTTTGAGAAGTCTCGGCT
>CAIUSQ010000131.1 GCA_903901905.1 uncultured Actinomycetes bacterium | reverse complement strand
TCCATGCTGCTTGAAGATCTAGCAAGGAAGCGAATTAATCCTGTGATAGATAAAAAATTTACATTAGAACTTAGTGCTCAAGCGGTGGAGCACTTTGCATCCGGCAAAGCCTGTGGCCACGTCATAATTTCACCGTCCCTGTAGTGGATTAACTGTTTACATGTTCGAGTTTGCGGACTACCCTGTCGATTTATGACCCGTTTACCTAAAAAACGGGGAATTACCCAGGTTGAAGAGGATAAATCCCTCATCCTCCGCCAAGTTTGAGGCAACTTTTGTTCATGGAATAGGTCGAGGGGCATTCTCCGAGAGGAAAATCGTTATGGGAATCTTTAGTAAAGGTGTTACCAGTTCTGTGACTTTACAGACTTACGCAGAGAGTCAAGGTTGGTTTGAGGATGGTGGGGCATACTCAAAAAGACTCGAAAATACATTTGCAACTCTTCGATCAAGCAGTAAAAATGAAATCTTGCTTACACTGATTTGTAGAACTGAAGTTTTAAGTGCAGATGAAGTATTTGAAGAAGATAAAGAGAATGGCACAGTAATTCAGGTTATGCCATTGGAAGAAGATTCCAAGTATTCAATTTGTCTCATTCATCGACCTATCAGGTCAAGCAAATTTGTCGATGAAATTGAAGACTTAATTAGTACGTTAGAAATTCAAAGCTACCAAATCAGCAACGAATGGTTGGAGAAATCCCCAGAAAGCAAGGATGGTTTGCACCACCTTCCAAGGATGTTGGCTTCTGCACCTATTCAATTATTTGATGGTTACGCT
Organism: uncultured Actinomycetes bacterium; assembly: GCA_903901905.1. Next base: position 2,673 of record CAIUSQ010000131.1, on the reverse strand, counting down.
TCCAGTTTAGAAGTTGCAGAGTATTTAGATAATTCCCAACTCTACCCACTCGTTGGAATTCTTAGTGCAGCAAAAATGCTTGGGTATGAAAGAAGCGAGATAGGCCAAGCTACAGAGCACGCTTATACAAATCTTGTGAGTGAGTTAAAGCAAAAAGAAGTAAATTTTGAAAACCCGAGAGACTTTTGCCTTTTTGCATCACAGGCCTTAGAACCTGCATACAAAAATTTAAAACATCCAACTTACAACAGGCTGTTTTGGGATGAATTGGTCTCTTACACGCGCATATTGAATGGGGAATTTGAGAATCTTCCAAATTGGTGGTGAGTAGGAACCCCTGACCTACTCACCTAAAACTGTAAAGCTCAATACGCGATTTTCAGAACCAGTGGCAGTCGTATAGGACTCTGGTCCGTCTACACGAACTCGAAGTGTGTAATTTGAGTCGTCCTCGATGCTTCCTGCAGTAAATGCACCGCAGTACCTGAATATTCCAGTCCGGCTATTTCCATTTTTGTCATTCCAATATGCCAAAAATGTACACTCGCCAGTGTTTAGATCTGATTGAAAAACTTCCACCTTAATTTTTCCACAATCTGAACTGGTGGCAGTGTTATCAGTAATTTTAAGTGCATTCGTACATTCTTTAACTTCTACTTTAGGGTTAATGACCTCATTAAGAATTAATGAATTAGATAGGTGACTCTCATAGACCAGGGCTCCATCAGGGCGAACCCACTTATCTGAATAATCACCTGGGAAGCCCGACTTATCTGCATCAAGTACATCCCACGTAGTTGCTTTAATTCCACTCACAAGGGAAAGCCACGAGTCATTCAAAACCTTAACGCTGTCCTGAGTTAATGGGAGATTATCGCTTGTTGCAAACTGAACAATATAATTTGATGTGAATGCCTTAGGGGTACTTCCCAAAACAGAAAAAGAATCATCCGATGCATCCCACTGCTTATTATGTGCAGTCATAAAAGATTCAATTAACTCCTTCGGATCAATTCCTTCGACAACGGTCAAAATGACCCATTCACCACTTCTCTCAAATGATTCAAGTTTTTTTATGCAATTCTGTGCTCTAGTTACATCTTTAGATTCGTACTTGACATCTATGCTCTTTTTGTAAAAACCGGTGCATTCTTCCCAGAAAACATTCTTCTGTTCATAAGCCTTTTCAGTCCAACTGCCTAATTCGGAGAGTGGGATACCGTTTGTGTTGCAGACATAAATCTCGGCAATTGAGTTTAGTTTCCACGTATACGTATTTTCATCAGGAGAATTGTTCCAGCCAGAATTCTTCACGACTGGAAGCTTGTTTTCAGGATTGTCCAAGAATTCCATATCGGAAACTATGTGCTCTAAAACTACTTTTTCATTTGCCCATAAACCTTTTGCTTCGCCCTCTTTTGTAAGATTCAAATTCTCTAAGTTGCACTCAGGAAAAACGGATGAGACTTCTGCTTGAACTTCTTCTAAGTTAAAGGAACCTTTATTTAGGCTCGACAATCCGTTAGAAGAGCATCCGGCGAGACTGAAAAGGGTTAAAAAACTGACCCCAAAAGCTACGACAAACTTGTGCTCACGTTTCATAAATCAAATAATTCGTCAGCGCATATCAAAAGTCAAGGGTGTCGAGGTGCACACTCGGTCAGAGTTTGCCGAGTTACGGGGATTAAAAATCGCCCTCCGCTCTTTTTAAATTTCGACCCCAATGTATTTGGTCTCAAGGAACTCGTGAATGCCATCGAAGCCACCTTCGCGGCCAAGACCTGATTGCTTTACGCCACCAAATGGTGCTGCAGGATCTGAAATCACTCCACGATTGATTGCAACCATTCCAGATTCGATCGCCTCTGCCATACGAAGTGCTCGCTTGAGATCTTCTGAGTAAACATAGCTAATCAATCCGTAATCGGTGCTGTTAGCAAGAGTGACTGCCTCTTCATCGGTATCAAAGGTAACAACTGGGGCTACGGGGCCAAAGACTTCGTGGTTCAGGATTGGATTATCTGATGCCACTTCAATCACGGTTGCTGGGTAGAAAGCTCCCGGACCATCAGGAAGGGTGCCACCAACAATAACTTTTCCGCCACTTGCTACAGATTCATCAACGAGTTCTGCAATCTTGTTTCGCTCATTAATCGAAACACTTGCACCGAGTTGAATTCCTGCATCACGACCGCGACCCATAACAAAAGCAGACATTGCAGCTGAGAACTTCTTTGTAAATTCTGCTGCGATTGGACGCTGTACATAGACACGATTAGCTGCAGTACATGCAGCTCCGCCGTTACGCATCTTGGCAAGCATTAAGCCTTTCACTGCTTCATCAATATTTGCATCATCGAGAACAACAAATGGTGCATTTCCACCTAGCTCCATTGAGCAACGAACCACGCGATCAGATGCTTCGCGTAGCAATACGCGACCTACCGGTGTTGATCCGGTAAATGAAAGATTCTTCAATCGTGGATCGTGCAACATCGCGCTAATTGCAGGGCCTGTCTTTTCTGGCAAAATCACATTGAGAACACCCTTTGGAAGACCAGCACGTTGCAAAATATCTGCGATTGCGAGCGCAGTAAGTGGAGTCTCGGTTGCTGGCTTCAAAATCATTGTGCATCCGGCGGCAATTGCGGGACCGATTTTGCGCGTGGCCAT
>CAIUSQ010000130.1 GCA_903901905.1 uncultured Actinomycetes bacterium | reverse complement strand
TTAATCACAAAGCGATCTTCTAGTGGCTTGATTGCCATTTGGTGACTCCTTCTCTAGTTCTTTCATGTATGAATTCTTGAATCCGTGGACCAAATAGTCCGCAGATTCGAGTTTCCCTCATTCAACTCCGAGTTAGCAGACTCGGGTCGAGAGTGCTAAAGCCAACTCTAGGCGGGGTTAAAGCCCGACACAAATTGAGAATCTGGATTGGGGCTCAGTAACCCTGGCTGCTTGTTTGGCTTGACCGGCGGGCCTGGTTTTAGGGGCTGGCCTGGCGTTAGCGCAGATTGATGCTGGTGACAGGTAGAGATGAATCGGCATCAAAGGCATTAGCGGCTGGAACTCGACCTGCGCTGACCAACAGCGAACCAAGGGCTGCGACCATTGCACCGTTATCGGTACAAAGAGCCGGTGCAGGTATGCGAAGTTGAATTCCAACCTTTTCGCAGCGTTGCTCAGCCAGATGACGTAATCTGGAATTGGCGGCAACGCCTCCAGCAATTACCAGTGAATTAATCCCTGTTTGTTTACATGCAGCTAGCGCCTTTAGAAGTAGAACATCAACAACTGCTTCTTGAAATGATGCAGCGACATCGCCCTTAGCATAATCTGGAGTTGATTCTAGGTATCGCGCAACAGCGGTTTTTAACCCTGAAAATGAAAAATCAAAAGGCCTGGTTTGCCAATCATTTGAAGTAGTCAACCCTCTAGGAAAATCAATAGCAGTTGCACTACCGGTTTTGGCTAGTAAATCTATTGCTGGTCCACCTGGAAAACCCACTCCCATAATACGGGCAATTTTATCGAATGCCTCGCCAGCCGCATCATCCATAGTTGCACCCAATTTTGTTATCGAACCAGTTATGTCATCTACCTGCAGAAGTGATGAATGACCACCACTAACTAAAAGCGCAATTACCGGTTCTAAAGGATCTGAGTGAGTTAAATAATCAACACTTATATGCGATGCCAAGTGATTTACTCCATAAAGTGGCCGCCCCAGACCTTGCGCTAATCCACTTGCAGATGCAACACCAACAAGGAGCGCGCCAATTAAACCTGGTCCGGCTGTTACTGCCACGGCATCAATATCTCGAAGAGAGATATTGGCTGTTTTAACTGCGCGCTCGATACTTGGAAGCATTGCCTCTAGATGCGCTCTAGCTGCAATCTCTGGAACTACTCCGCCAAAGCGCGCATGTTCATCCACACTTGAGGCAATTTCATTTGCAAGCAATGTCCGTCCACGGACAATTCCAATAGCAGTTTCATCACATGAAGTTTCAATTCCTAAAACTAAAGGTTGCATTAGATGAGTACCTTTTGCATTACTAGAGCATCTTTGCCCCTACCGTAATAGTTGCTTCGCGTTGAAACTTGCAAATACCCTAAATTCTCATAGAGAGAAATTGCGCCAGCATTATCTGTGGCAACTTCTAGCATGATTGCGCTAGATCCTTTTGTTTGGCAGTAGCTTTCGATGTCAGAGATCAACTTTTTTGCAATCCCTTGACGCCTAAAACCATTGATTACGGTAACTGTTAAAACATCGGCAACTGCCCCATCGCCAGGTGCAAACACTCCTGCATAACCAACTATTTGATTATCGCTGATAGCTAATTCAAAAAATCTAGTAGCTGGAATGCCTGCAAACTCTTCTTTGAATTGAGCGATACTCCAAGGTGAGTATGGAAAATACTCTTTATCTAAGACAACAAGTGTTGGAATATCAAGTGCCATTGGCTGGCGATATGTGATCATCTTCGCTCCGCTGTTGGTATGGCATCAGGGCTACGAAGATAAATTGGTTCTCTTACATTTTGTGTGGAACTTAGTTCAACTAATTTTGTAACATCTGGGAAAACATTAGTAATGAACTGCTCGATGTCTTCAGGTTTATCAACAGCAGGTCCCTTGATCCGCACACCGGCTTTGTAGCTGGCCCAATACATCTGTTTGCGACGTGCATCAGTTGCTACCGTGTATTCAACTGTGCTTAAATCATTAGTTGTGGAATCTATTTGAATCGCATCTAATGAGCAGACACCGATCCATGGAATTGATCGTGCCAGAGCAAATGATTGCGCAAAGGTAATTCCAACTCGAAGACCAGTAAATGGACCAGGGCCCATTCCAATGACAACTTGATCAGGGATTGCTGTTGCCTTTAATGCCTTGGCAACTAACTCTGAAATTGCTCTACCGTGATCGGTTGCACCCTCATGAAACTCTTCAAATATTGCAACTCCGTTGTTGACGACTCCCACAATTGTTCTAGAAGTTGCCGTATCGATGGCAAGTGAAATAGTCATAGCTTTAAACCATCCCATCGCTTGCCTATTGGGTTAAGAGTGACAACTCGCACTTCATTTGTGCGATTAATAGATATCTCAAGGCGATCTTCCTGTAGCGCCGAATACTCTGGCGAGGCCCATTCAATAATAGTTACTGATTTATCTGCATCCGTTTCTAGATCTAGATCCTCTAAAGCAGCTAATGGATTAGCGCTATCTAACAAGCGATATAGATCAACGTGGATGATTGGAATCTGTCCATCGTGCTTGCGCGCAATCACGAATGTTGGAGAGGTTATTTCATCGATACCAAGGGCTGCGCCTATGCCTTGTGCCAGCAGAGTTTTTCCAGCCCCCAAGGGGCCTGTCAATAAAACTTGATCTCCTGGTCTACATTGCGCGCCAATCCGCTGTCCAAGTTTGAACATCTCTTCTGCAGATTCCACATGATGCATTGTTCAAGGGTAATACAAGAAGGGCCCCCGATTTCTCGAGGGCCCTTCTTTACTTGTAATTCTTTACAAGTAATTACTTACTTTTTGTAGTACTTCTGCATTCTGCCCGTACGAGGAGTGATTGATAGTCCAGTAGCGTTTGCTAATGCATTTTCTCGGACTACTCCAGTATCCAACTTGCCATTGCTTTCAACGGCATCAGAAAGGATATTCGCAACTGCTAGATATTGATCAGCCGTGAAGTTACAGTGGCCAGTTCCATTTGCTTTTGGACCTGATGTATCAGGTTGGCCCGCTGCGGTGAACTTGGTGTATTGATCAGCTGGCTTATTCCAAATAACTAGCAGTTTGGCTTTTGCCGCTGCAGTCTTTTGTTGATTAATAAGCCACTGAGTATTTCCTTCAGGAGTGATTACGTCTTCAGTTGCAGCAAGTACAACTGTTGGATGACTTAACTTTCCTGTGTGCTTAATCTGGGTAGCAAACTTAGCTGCTGCCGCCGGTGTTGCAGCCCAACGAGCAACCAATGGATTTGCAAGATACCTTTCAATTCCAGCAATCGCTGCTGCACCACTTAGAGGCGTATTGAAAACAGATTTTTCAACAGTTGTGCGCTTTGCATAATCAGTCTTTGTATTATCAAAGAACGCACCGCCGCTTTGCTTTTCTAAGTCATAGGTAGCCAAAACTGCAAGTCCTGCGGCATCAAAGCCATTCTGCAGAACAGCAAGTGCTGGACTTCCCATGGTTGCAAAACCAAATGCAGTAGTAGAACCAGCAGCACCTGGACCAGAAACACCATCTAAATGAGCACTTCTAGTTGGAATTCCTGCCATTAACCCTAGGTACAAGATAACGGAGCGAACTGGAACTGATCCCAACGCCGCTGCTCCAGGAGCACCAGCTGGCCAAGAAGGAGTATTGGTTACAAGTTCAGTTCCAATTGAGGTCTTAAGAGCATTTCCTAATGCTTCAAGGATTCCAAGATCGGTGTAAACCTGCATCTTTCCTGCATCACCAGCGGCATAGTTTCGCCCTGTAATAGTTGGAGCAAACATTGTCTTTAGGCCCCAAAGGAAATCACCGGCTGTTGTAAGTTCAGCTGCAACATTTCCAAGTGCTGGGCACATGAGACCTGCTCCATCAATTAGTTTTGGATACTTCTCAGCTAACGCCTGTGTGATGAAAGCTCCAAGAGACTCTCCCCAAGCAATGACTTTTTTGGTATCTGTGAACTTCTTCTTGAAGACACCAATCAACTCAACGTTAGTTGCAACAGCCTCTTTTACGTTCCATCCAAGGACTGGGAACGTTGAACCAACAACTGCATAACCAGATGCCAGAAGTGAATTGATCGTCATCATGTCAACTGTAGTTGGCGCTAGTGGACCAATTGGACCTGGTACTGGGTTGTTGAGAACTGATGCCATGGTGTACTTACCAGGGATATCAATTGCATATGTATATCCATGTGAGTATAGAAATACTGTTCCGTTGAAATTATCTGGAACCTGCATCGCATACTTAGCGCCATCTGAGGTAGTACCACCGCATGAAACAACGGCATTGGTGCTAGGACCACAAACTGGACCCGTTGCCGCTGCCTGTGCTGGTGCTGCAATCACAGAAAGTGAAACTAGAGCAGCAGCTACTAGAGCAGAAACTAGATTTCTTTGATTTTTAGTAAATGTT
>CAIUSQ010000129.1 GCA_903901905.1 uncultured Actinomycetes bacterium | reverse complement strand
TGTTTTGCGACACGTTAAACAATTCATGTCGGTGTTTGATAATCACCCTTGCGCGCTTTAAGTTCACCTTATTGAAAATCATTGAGCCATAACTCTCAAGGTGAGGTTTAAGGTTCAAAAGGAGGAAGACACGTGGCTTCACCGCAAAATTATTTGGCTGTCATCAAAGTAGTTGGTATTGGTGGCGGTGGAGTTAATGCAGTCAATCGAATGATTGACGTTGGATTAAAAGGCGTTGAGTTCATTGCAATCAACACTGACGCACAACATTTATTAATGAGTGATGCTGATGTAAAACTCGATATCGGTCGCAAGACAACTCGCGGACTTGGAGCGGGAATGGATCCCGATAAAGGACGTGAAGCAGCACTTGATCACGCAGATGATATTGAAGAAATACTTCGCGGCGCAGATATGGTTTTCGTAACTGCCGGTGAAGGTGGCGGAACTGGAACAGGCGCAGCTCCAGTTGTTGCAAAAATTGCTCGAGAAATCGGCGCGTTAACAATTGGTGTTGTAACTCGGCCGTTTTCTTTTGAAGCGAAGTTGCGTTCAGAGCAGGCAGACGTTGGTATCGAAGCGTTGCGTGAAGAAGTTGATACGCTGATTGTTATCCCGAATGATCGTTTACTTGCGATCTCTGATCGCCAAATAACTTTAGCTGATGCATTCAAGAGTGCAGATCAAGTTCTACTCTCTGGAGTCCAAGGAATTTCCGAAATCATTACACAGCCTGGATTAATCAATCTAGATTTTGCAGATGTAAAAGCTGTCATGTCAGGTGCGGGATCGGCATTAATGGGAATCGGATCTGCACGCGGCGAAAACCGCGCAATACGGGCGGCCGAACTTGCAATCTCAAGTCCATTACTAGAAGCATCAATTGATGGCGCTATGGGCGTATTGCTTTCTGTTTCTGGTGGATCGGATTTAGGTTTGTTTGAAGTTAACGAGGCTTGCGAATTAGTTCAATCTGTAGTTCATCCAAATGCTAAGTTCATCTTTGGAACAACAATCGATGATGCTCTCGGTGATGAGATTCGTATAACTGTTGTAGCCGCAGGTTTTGAAGGTGGGCAACCAAAGAAGGTTTCAACACCGTCATTTGATGCCGCAACATTGGGCGGGGTGGCAGATCCCATTTCCGCTAATGATCCATTGGCTGTGGCCCTTGATTTAGATAACGAGCTACCAAAGCGCCGTGTCACTTTTGAAGAGTTGGTAGCTGAGGATGAGATCGATATTCCTGACTTCATGAAGTAAGGAACTCTGCGTTGTCCTTTTTTTTCACTGATCGAACTGGTGGCTTTAGTTCGGGTAGTTATGAATCCCTTAACTTCGCCGGACATGTTGGTGATGATTCATCAAAGGTCAAAGCAAATCGATCGACGTTACCAAGTACCCAATTTATGAATCAAGTACACGGCAACGCTGTTGTGGTTGTGACTGATTACAGCGAAATTGAACCAACCTGTGATGCTTTAATTACGGCCAATCCTGATATTTCATTAGCGGTCATGGTGGCAGATTGCATTCCACTTTTACTTATTTCGGAGTCAGTTGTTGGTGCTGTCCATGTTGGACGTGCCGGTTTGTTAAACAGAGTTGCAATAAATTCCATTGAGGCAATGAGGGGTTTAGGAGCAAAACAGATTCATGCCGTATTGGGACCTTCCATTTGTGGAAAATGTTATGAAGTGCCGCTTGGGTTGCAGGAGGAAGTAACTGCAACCCATCCAGATTCTTACTCCATTACCAGACATTCGACACCAGCTTTAGATCTTCAAGCTGGGTTAGTCGCAGAATTGTTGGCACAAGATGTTAGTTTTGAAGCTTCAACAGTGTGCACGATGGAGAACACTTCATATTTTTCTCATCGCAGGCAATCACCGACTGGTCGTTTTGTGGGGGTGGTGAAAATATGAGCAGGAAAGCCGATTTAGAGGAAAATCTGAGAGAAGTGAAAAATAAGATTGCCGCCGTTGCAGATCACGCAGTGGACTTAGTTGTAGTGACAAAGAGTTTTCCCGCAAGTGATGTGGAGATTTTAAGTCAACTCGGAGTTTGCGATTTTGGAGAGAATCGCGATTCTGAAGGGGCTGAAAAATCTTTGGTGGTTCCAGCCACATGGCATTTTCAGGGGCAGATTCAAAGCAATAAACTCAAATCAATTACTTCATGGGCATCTGTCATTCATTCATTAGATGAACTTCGACATTTTGAGCTAATAGAAAAAATTGCACCGCACCCTCTTTCAATTTTTCTTCAGGTTTCACTCGATGGCGCCCATCATCGAGGGGGAGCCAAAAGTGATGATCTTTATGATTTAGCTAGGGCAATTGAAAACTCTTCAAAACATAGATTGTCGGGGATTATGTCGGTGCCTCCGTTATCAATGGATCCTGTCCTTGCCTACGAACAACTTCAGCAGATTCATATTGACTTTATGAGGGAGTTTCCTGGGGCGACAGGGCTATCGGCTGGCATGAGTGGGGACTATGAAATGGCCATTTCCTATGGAGCGACACATGTGCGCGTTGGCTCATCAATACTCGGTTCTCGCTCACCTCAGAGGTAACCTTTTCTTATGTCTAATGCAATCCGCCGTGTCGCCAACTACTTAGGTTTAATGGATGAGCCGGAATTTGATACCGTGCAATCACCAGCACCAGCAAAATCAAGTGATGTGCGAATTAAGAGCCGAGAGCTTCGTCCAGTGCCAACTGTACGTAGGGGAGAAGTT
>CAIUSQ010000128.1 GCA_903901905.1 uncultured Actinomycetes bacterium | reverse complement strand
GTAGAAGTTACAGAGCCTTATATTTATGGCGGAGATGCTCCTTCTGATATGAAATTTGATGTGACTGTACCTGAAGGAAAATTATGGGTAATGGGTGATCACCGTGGTGCAAGTGCGGACTCTAGATATCACCAAGACGACATCAACAGTGGATTCGTACCTCTAAAAACCGTTTCAGGCCGAGTAGTGGCAGTAATTTGGCCTTTTAAAAACCTTACGTATGTTCCAAAAATAGACGTCACGAAGTAGCAGTTGAAGGTTATCGAGCAGCTGCTAACTGCTGCAGGCATCGCTCCGATTGCAGGAGTAGATGAGGCAGGCCGTGGTGCATGTGCTGGTCCATTGGTAATAGCATCAGTTGTTTTACATGATCCCTTTGCACCTGAACTAGCACCTGTTCGTGATTCAAAAGAATTATCAGAAAACAAACGTGAAACGATATTTGATCTTATTCAAAACTGTGCGAAGGCAATTAGTGTCGTAGTTGTCCCATCCGAAGAGGTTGATTCGAGAGGTGTGCATGCTGCAAATTTAGATGGAATGCGCAGAGCGGTACTGGGTTTAAACGTGGAGCCGGCATATGTGTTAACTGATGGGTATGCAATTGAAGGATTAGGTCTTCCTAATTTGGCTGTGTGGAAAGGCGATCAGGTTGTTGTATCAATTAGCGCTGCTTCAATTATCGCCAAAGTTACAAGGGATCGAATAATGAGGGAACTTGATTTAGAGTTTCCAGAGTATGGATTTGCTGGACATAAGGGATACATCACGGCCGGGCACACAAAAGCACTTGAAAAACATGGCCCAACCCCACATCACCGAACTTCTTTTTCAAACATTGCAGCGCTCATCCACAAGTAATTCGATTTAGTGCCAGGGTGGCCTTGTTAGAACTTAATGTTGCTAACTATGAATGATTTGATGGCTCGTGTAGCTTTATTTAGCGCAATTGAATCAGGGCATAAATTCTGGTCTCAAGAAATCTTTAAGTTGGGTGCACTCGATGTGCATGAGAAACTGATTAAAGGCGGATATGGCCCAACTAAACATGAAAAGTTAGTCTCCGCGCTTCAGTTGACTTCGGGTGAGAAAATTCTCGAATTGATAACAAATCATGGTGCTCATTTTTTGACGCCACGAGATTTGGATTGGCCGGAACAGGTAAATGATCTAGCTAATCCACCGATTGCGCTGGTGGTTAAAGGCAATATTCATGCATTGAAGATTCCTTCTCTTGCAATCGTTGGGACTAGAAATCCAACAAGCTATGGTGCGCGAATAGCCGGTGATTTTGCTGCCGGTTTCGTAGATCGCGAATGGGCAGTAGTAAGTGGAGGTGCTTATGGGATCGACTCCTATGCGCACAAGGGAGCCTTAATTGCTGAAGGAGTAACAGTTGCAGTTATTGCATGTGGCATAGATGTTAATTATCCAGCCGGAAATGCCAGATTGTTTTCAGAGATCTGCGAAAGCGGAGCGATAGTCAGTGAGTTCTTACCAGGTCAAAGAGCATTACCAAATAGATTTTTAACTCGCAATCGATTAATTGCGGCGCTTTCGAAAGCTACTTTGGTTGTGGAAGCTGCTTTTAGGAGTGGTTCATTGCGCACTGCAAGGGATGCAGCTGAGATATTTAGACCAGTTATGGCAATACCGGGCCCAATTAATTCACCAACGAGTGAGGGTTGCCATCGATTAATTGGAGAACGTTGCGCCGAAATAGTCACTTCGGTGACCGATGCCGTGGAGTTTGTTGGAGTTCACTCAGGGTAAAGAATGAGAGAATAGAAGTATGAGTGGTTTTCGATCAGGATTTGTGGCTATTGTCGGCCGTCCTAATGTCGGAAAATCTACCTTAATCAACGCCCTGGTTGGTAGCAAAATTGCAATTACATCACACCATCCAAATACAACTAGGTCGGCAATTAGAGGAATTGTTCATCGTCCTGACTATCAGGCAGTTCTAGTTGATACACCGGGAGTACATAAACCAAAAACTCTACTTGGGCAGAGATTAAATCAAGTCGTTGATCAGAGTATGGACTCGGTTGATATTGTTCTTATGTGCATCCCTGCTGATGAAACTTCTGGCGCGGGTGACATTTTTATTGCTCAAGAAATTGCTAAACACCGCAAGGCAAAGAAATTTGCAGTGATTACAAAAACCGATTTGATTTCAAAGGAAAAATTAGCGGCACGCTTACTTGGAATTATGGAGATTGCTAAGGGCTTTACTTGGGATGAAATCATTCCGGTATCAGCGGCCATTCATGACCAAGTTGAATTACTTAATGAACTAATTGGAAAAAATTTGCCAGAAGGTCCGGCCTATTATCCAGAAGGCACCAACAGCGATCAGGCTATTGAAGCTTTGATATGTGAATTCATTAGAGAGGCGGCCCTACAGGATGTCCGCGAAGAGCTTCCGCACTCGATTGTTGTGACAATTGATGAATTTGGTGAACGAGAAGAAAAAGGTTCAAGGCCCTTTTATGACATACACGCGACTGTTCACGTTGAGCGAGATACACAACGTGCGATTTTATTGGGCCATCAAGGTTCTCGGTTGAAGGAGATCGGTATTCGAGCTCGCGCCGATATTGAACGCACACTTAATGCGAAGATTTTTCTTGGACTACACATTAAAGTCTCAAAAGAATGGCAGAAGGATCCAAAACTTTTAGAACGTTTAGGGTTTGGCGAGAAGGGCTGATTCGTTCTTCTTGCTTGCCAAATATGATCCAATAAGTACCAATGGAAGTCCCACGATCAAGCCGATTGTTATTGGTTCATCTAGAACAATTACACCCAGAACTACTGCAACAGAAGTATTGAGATAAGTAACTAGAGATCCTCGTGCCGGACCAATTTCAGCAAGAAGTTTGAAAAAGATTAGAAATGCCAAAGCGGTACAGAGAACCCCTAAAGCAATCAATGAGAGTGCAGGCTTGAGCGAAACCTGCGTTGGCCATTGCGCAATTGCAAGGGGAGCCCAAAATATTGAAGTGATTGCCATCGCTAAACCGTTGATCGCAATTCCATCGACTAAAGGTAAGTTAGTCGTGACCATAATAATTGCGTAGGAATATCCAAGTGCGGCAAGAATCATCATTGCAATTGATGCTGGATGGCTATTTCCAGAAAAACTCTCAATTCCTACAACGGCGATCAAACCAATAAACCCAACAACAATCCCGAACATTCGCTTGAACTGCCACACTGAATGGTCACCTCGCAGTGAAGTAATAATCGCTGCAAATATAGGCACAGTTGAGATGAGCAAACCAGCTAGCCCTGAATCAATCTTCTTTTGTGCTGTAGAGATTAAAATCCAAGGGCCAATCATCTCTAGCAGTGCATAAAAGGCAACATATTTAAATCCAAGCACGGCACCTTTAAAGGTTTTTCTATAAAGAGCAACCGGGATGAGAATTGCTGCGCCAATTAATGTTCGTCCGGCAACGATTGCAGAAGGTGGTATCTCTTCAACGGCAACTTTCATTAGTAGATAAGGAATGCCCCATAAGAAACCAACTAGAAGAAAATAGAATAAGGATTTGCGACTCACTTGATATCTACCATTGTTTCGTTTGTTCTTTTGGTTTTAAGTATTTTTCCATTGTGCCGTTGACTTGCAATCGAAATTGCTGCAATATCTTTTATACTGCCAGCCCCAGAAATCCCAGAGTTTAATACCGTCATCCAATTAACTGGATCGGCCACTGTGCTATCTGGATGTGTAGCCCGCCCCTTTCGAACGAGTTCGCCCATATTTGAAACTCGAAAAACTACCTTTACGGATCGGATTGAAGAATCCTCGTCGGCAATGAGTTGTTGTTTGGCCATAGGACAAGGCTAGACTGTCCCAGTCAGCGTGGACTACAGGTAGCAGGATTTAGCTACATAAAATCAAGCATGTTCTTGGAGTAATAAATGCGAATTGGTGTGTTAACTGGCGGTGGAGATTGCCCCGGATTAAATGCCGTTATTCGCGCGGTGGTTCGAAAAGGTGTCAAAGAATATGGTCACGAGTTTGTTGGTTTTCGTGATGGTTGGAAAGGACCTTTAGAAGGTTTAACAATGCCTTTAAGTCTTGAGACTACTCGAGGTATTTTGCCCCGTGGCGGAACAATTCTTGGTTCATCACGGACAAATCCATTTAAAATTGAAGGTGGCGTTGAGCGCATAAAAGAAAACCTTGATAAAAGTGGAATTGATGCATTAATTGTAATTGGTGGCGAAGACACTCTAGGCGTGGCAACAAAGCTAGATGCTCTAGGAGTAAAAGTTATTGGTGTTCCAAAGACAATTGATAATGACCTTAATAACACTGATTACACTTTTGGTTTTGATACAGCTGTGAATATTGCTGTTGAAGCTATTGATCGCTTACATACAACTGCTGAGTCTCACCACCGAGCATTAATTGTTGAAGTAATGGGTCGCCATGCTGGATGGATCGCACTTCATGCTGGTCTTGCCGGTGGAGCATCGTGTATTTTGATCCCAGAACAAAAGTTTTCAATTGAAAAGGTATGCCAGTGGGTTGAATCTCGATTTAAATCTCACTATGCACCGATAATTGTTATTGCAGAGGGTGCAATTCCACAAGATGGAGATATGGTCACTAAGGATCAAACTTTAGATTCATTTGGCCACGTTAAGTTGTCGGGAATTGGTGACTGGCTGGCACAAGAGATTCAGACCCGAACTGGAAAGGAAGCTCGGACATCAGTCTTGGGCCACATTCAGCGCGGCGGCACACCGAGTGCATTTGATCGAGTTTTAGCTACCCGATTTGGATTACATGCGATAACTGCCGCTCACGAGGGTGATTGGGGCAAAATGGTTGCACTCCATGGCACAGATATTGTCCGTGTTCCTCTGGCAACGGCGACAGAGAAACTCAAAGTGGTTCCTCTAGAGTTGTATAAGGAGTCCGAGATATTTTTCGGTTAATTGCCCTGCGCAGTTAACTAGCGATTCTCTACACTTTCCCAATGAGCGCAAACTTAGAAAATCTATTTACTCCTGGCCTAGTAGCGGCTCAGCAGCCACAATGGCCTGGCGGCCCAGATGGTCCTGCAATCAAGTCGGCGGTAGCCCAACTTCAATCACTACCTCCACTTGTTTTCGCAGGTGAGTGCGATGATTTAAAAGCTCGTATTGCGTTGGCTGCAGAAGGAAAAGGATTTTGGTTACAAGGTGGAGATTGCGCTGAAACTTTTGTGGCTGCAACTGCCGATTCAATTCGAAACCGAATAAAAACAATTTTACAGATGGCAGCAGTTCTACAG
>CAIUSQ010000127.1 GCA_903901905.1 uncultured Actinomycetes bacterium | reverse complement strand
CTCGGTCAATGCTTTGGCTGGGCTTTTGCATCTCCTGAACGAAGACCCTTGTAAACAGCCCATTCTTATTTTTATCTGCATTGTTCAACTTATCTAACGCTTGCTGACCTGTTCCAGCAGAAAAAATAACCATTTGGCCTGTAGCGGCAGTAGTGGGAGCAAGTCCTCTTCCGCCAATAGCTCTGCCAGATGACTTGAAAGGATTGTCTCTGCATGCATCAATCATTGCCAAAGTGAATTTAGCCTTCCTCTCAGACATATCGTCTAGTATTCTTTGTAACTGAATAGATTCGTCCCTTACCTGAGCCTCTGATTCGCCACCAATATCAGTTGGCAATAAATAATTAGTTGACCCCAATTGAACGCCGTGCCCCGCAAAAAAGAACAACACCTCGTCACCACCTTGAACTTGACTGGCAAAAGTTCTCATTGCAGCTTTCATCTCCTTTTCACTCAAATCAAGCTTTAGGGTTACTTGATAGCCGACCGAGGTTAAGTTTGAAGCCATTGTTCTAGCGTCTTCACGGGCATTTAAAAGTTTCGCAACGGATTTGTATGAGTCGTTTCCAATCACCAACGCCTTTCTATTTGCCATTGTGGTCAATGGGGAAGATGGAGTAACTTCGGCCGTAGCCTGTTGTTGAGCAAGCCTCAATTGCTCTTCTAGTAAAGCCTGTTTTCTTTTTGATTCTTCTGCTTCAGCACGTAATCTTTCTAATTCAATATTTTGCGATGTTGGTTGCCGCATTTCAGCTGAGTCTTTTGATATGGAATTAGAAACTCGGCGCTCTGCGCTGGAACTCACGGCTGGCTGAATAGGCTGAGTAGACTGTTGTGCGGCAAGTTGCTTTTTTACATCCTCCTCTGCAGCACTGCCAGCTTCAAATACCCCAGAAATAGTCTCTACTTGTGAATGCGCCGATGTAGAACTTTTCCCTATCGCAAGCATTTCTCGCTTGGCTAGTTTCTCCCCTTTGAACAAACTATTCGCAGCTACATCTGCAAACAGAGACTTCCAGCGCATGATTGCTTCATGTTTCAGCAAATCCCCATCAAGGTCTCTAGCAATAAAAATATCGATGCTGTAGCTTCGTTGATTATTAGCTTGAAGATTCACTTCCAAATGCGTTTTAAAACTACCTCTCTCTGCAGCCATGGGCAAATTATCAATCACGCCTTGCCAGTACCACATACTGGGGTTTGTCGAACGAGACAGGGAAAGTCCCTCATCCCAACCACGTGAGCATTTACGAACAGCGTTACTGTTATTGGTTTTATGGGTGTCCTTGTAATCACGATTCGGCTCGTAACACCAATTAAGTGACCAGTTATTTACTGGTGCATCGGTATAGCGCACAACAATCGAATAAATAGGCGTATCTGACTGCGTGTTTTCCAGAACAACTACTCTGCCCATCCCGTCGCCACAGTTAGGGCGTTTAGCAGGCTCGCAGAATCCCCAGCTAGTATTGGAGCGCACCCGCCATTGACCCGGTGGCAGAGGAAGAACCTCATTCCTCGAGATTTGAAAATCCGAAATCTGGGTACCAATTACTGGACCATCCGTGGCAACTACTCCAAACGACTGGGGGGATGAGTTATTTAGAAGGTTTTTTGCTAGGAATACACCTTTTTGTTCAAGGATTCTTTGATTTTTTTCAGGGATAACCAACTCAACCGATTTGCTAACGCCTTCTTTACCCCTAGTCTCATCAACAATTCTTAATATTGGCTTTGGTCTTGGGAATCCTACGGGGTCAACGAATACATAGTGCTTTTCTCCAGCACCAACTTTTAACGTAACTGAAGTCCCACCAATATCTGTCCTATCCGCTTCAATTAAGTACTGACCAGTTGGAACCACGAATTCAAGATATTTGTATCCATGAATTTGTGGCATTTCTACACCTTCAACTTTAAGGTTATATCGACTAACAACGGCACCGTAGTTAGTGTCCATAAACACATAAATAGTTGAATTTAAAAGTGAAGCATTCGTTTTCAGCTTTTCTACTTCTAAATTATTTTGG
>CAIUSQ010000126.1 GCA_903901905.1 uncultured Actinomycetes bacterium | reverse complement strand
TAAGTTAGCGGTGCACTCCAAGCGCTCTTGCCATCTCCCCCCCTGCAAAGGATCTGTAGCCCGACAATCGACCGTCGGATGGCCCAACATTCTGGCTACCATCTTAGAATTTCCGAATAGTAAATACAGTTGTCTTAGCTCAGATCGATTAACTACCGACCTGCCATCCAAGAGAACTTTTTGGGTCAAGAATCCTGGAGATGGCACTTTGGCCTTGGGCTCAGCAGCCCCCTTCGCTAACTCCAACTTTAATCTATCTTCGTACCAAATTAAGGTTTCTTGATCAAAATCAGTCCAAATAACGGGGGCCAGCTCGAACGAAGATTGTTGTTCGCGGATTTTCTTCTCCATCAGCCATTCACCGAGGAGACTAACACCGTTTACGTGAACGATTTTCTCCGCCTCCCGAATACGGAAATCAAGCAATTCCACCAGTTCTTGAAGCGCAGCCGGGTCTTTCAATTCATCATCCCAGACGCTAACATAATTTACCTGTTCATCATCGACTAGAATATGGTCTAAGAAGAAAAGCCCGTACGAACTCCTGGAGGGAATCACATCCCAACGCAGAAAAGGGCTCAGCTTTAAAGCACCTACGTCATGGCCAACGTAAAGAATGTTGGGCGCATCCAAAGACTCAGACGGCTCTATAACATCCGGAACAGGTTCGCCCTCCCCCATAAGCAAGAGCCGGCGGGCCTTAAGCTTCCGATTTACCACGGAGATATCCTCGAACAAGAATAACGGTAAATCCAATAATCTCGAAGCCTCTCCCAAAAGCGTTTCCAGTGCCTCAAGTGGCTTATCTTGTCGCAACACAATACTCGCCTTCGCAGCTGATAGATTTCTCAAATCGTGCCCAACCCCATTACGCAATGTGACAAGTGACCTTAATGCAGCTAAACCTGGCCCACCGGACTTAAACGAATAGGTGAAACTCCGTCCAAGCGGATGAGCGACCTCCACCCTGGCAACACCTTGGATTAAGTCCACGAATTGGCCAAATGATAATCTTCCGCGGAAGTTTTCGAACTCTGAAGGCGCACCACTCGAATTGCTTTCTCGCATCGCAAAAGATGCTGCAGCCAAAGCCGATAGATATCGGGCGATAACCTCTGAAGCCTTTAAAGTACTGTCTACAAGTTCACGCTCATCTATAGATCGAACAACTTTACCCACTGCGTAAGCAACAGGCTGCGGGAGATTACTTAATTTAGCCCGCAACCCCACCATTAAAGGGTTATTCATCATGGGAACCCGTTCGGGTTATTGCTATATCGTAGACCATCTGAAGATATTCATCTTCTAGCAGCAATGTGTCAGGTATAAGGCCTGCCGCCAAAATGATAGTTTTGTAATCGGTCTTTTGGTAACAAAACTTGAATCCAGCGCGAACGGCCTCAGCCCTAACTTCATTAATTCTTTTACGCTTCAGCGATTCTGCCCCTTGCATATTGAAACCAGGCAGAACATCTGACTTTGCATCCAAAAGGGCAGCCGGATGATAGTCCTTAGGGAGATAGCTCCAAAATTCTGCCAGGAGTTTTCGGTTTCTCATAACCTCCAAATCAACGTTTCTCTTGGGGTCGGGAACATACCAACGACCTGATGCCTTCTCCCTCAATGAACTATCCAGCTTATCCAAGGACCTCATGTCTTTGAACTGTGTTGAGAGATAGGCATGGATCTGAGGTGGAACTTCGGCGTCGCCATCATAACAAATAAAGTTTTGCTCTAAAAGTAGCGCTAGCTCTGGTCTTTTTTCCCACTGCTTCCAGCTAGCATTTAACTGCTGCATGAAATCAGGATAAATATCCTGGATGCAGGAAGGTCGCTCCTTAAGGAAACTCCTGAGCCAATTAATTGCACTTCGCTCATCTTCAACGAAGATCGCCAACTGGCTTACAGTATTACACTTAGCGCGCTTCTTATCATACTCCAAAACTTGCTCCTTTAGGAACACCATTCCATCTCGCTCTGGGAAACGAGATGCTAATTCGAGCTGGAATTCACCTGAATTAATCGGAACAGGGAGAGATCGGCTAACGAAAAAGGCGACCATCCTATCGAAGAGAATACGCGGATCTCTCTCAATGATGTAATCAAGGTTATCCTTGGAAGATATTGCCACTGGAAGTCTTAGGAGATGTTGAGAAAGAAAATCCCAGACGCTGATCACAGCATCGCTTCCATGATTTAGATTTGGGGAATAAAATTCATCCGGCTTGTATGCCGATATAACTAAATCCTGTTTTACGGCCGTAGTGCTGGTAACGGCCTTGAAGCTTCCTTGCTTCTTATCAAGCGATGATACGTTCGCTACGACAAATCCAGCCTGTTGTAGTGTGACTTGAATAGCATTCCAAACACTTGCCTTAGAGTTTGAAAATTCGACAGTTATCCAGCGTCCGGGACGTAAAACACGGAAGAATTCCCTAAAGCAACCTGTCATTAGTTCCTGATATTCACGTAGGCCTTTTTTTTGTGAATCATTAGTCACGGCCTCTTCCCTATTATTTGTAATAACTCGGAGCCAGGATTCCCAGATGTAATTAAGTTCAGAATACATTAGATTGCCGCCAAATGGTGGATCTACAAAAACATAATCAACCGAATCGGACCTTAGTTGCCTGAGTGAACTTGCACTGCCGGTTTGAATGAAACCGCCAGACGCCTCGTTCAAGAAACTTCGCACCTCGTCTGACTTCTTGATATGCTCTCGTAGCATCTTTAACACCGGTATCTCCTTGATGATTGAGGGAATATACATTGTCCCAGACAATGGCCCGCCCCCCGCACCAAGACTCCCACCCTGGGAACGGAATCTATACATCTTAGAAGCAACCAAAGCTACTGATGTTACATTATTCCACCGGCGCCTTGCCCCAATTGCATCTGCATAAGCAGCCAAGCAAACCAAGTTTCTAATGGAGTAGAAATGGTGAACATTAGTAACTCCTAGGTGCACCCCAGCACGCCAAGTATCTCCCCATCTTTCACCTGTACCCATTAATAACTGATCAGGGAATACGAGATCGTGATTCAATGACGCCACCTTCCCTTCCAGCGTTAAATCAAACTTATCTGCCTGCTTTGTGTAATTCTTTTTATCGTACTTATAGTGAATCAGCGCCTGCACTGACTTACCTTGAGAAATGTCTTTCCTCAAGATCCCATCAAAACTCCTTTTCTTTGCCTTCTCCAAACCTTCTTTCCCGATTTTCACACGACATGTTGGACACTCAAATTCGGGCTTCATCTCCCATGTCTTCTTATCCACGGCCTGCTCCCAGTAAACAACTTCACCACCACAATTCTTGCAGGAAAAAACATCGGACCATACTGTATAGTTTGTTTGAACAACAACTGCGCCTCCACCCAACTTGTCGAAAATTTCGCGGAGACCATTCCCCTTAATCATCATTCTTAGCTCATCCTTACTCTTACAACTAGCAATGGCTCTTGAGGCTTCTTCGATTTCATTGGAGTTCGCTGCATGAAGTGTAGCGTACATCCAGCCATAATCTGAATCTACTTTTTCGAGGGCGCCCTCCGATGATTCCAAAAAGTCACCCCATTCGTTAGACCTATTATAGTTATACGCGATAAACGCAGCTGCGGGTGACAAATCGTTCAGAACGGCTACCCGCCTCCCGGCACTTGAAACCACTTCACCGCTGCTGTCTTTGACACATCCATTACTATCAACTTTGTACCCCAACTCAGCAATTTCCCTAGCGTTGCCGCATAAATTTGCCGCTACGCCCGTCATGCCCGTTCCACAGAAACCATCAAGGATCACGTCGCCCGGATTCGTGTAGTGGAGAATATACCGCATTATAGCCCGATGCGGAACTTTTGTATGATATTGATGTGCTAGATAAATAAGATGATTTTTACCTTCACTCACGTCTGAACAAAAAGGCCCCTTGGAATAGACTTTATTCCCAGTTTTTTGCATAGTTGATTCTTCAACTAGCTGCCCTAGCCAGGGATTAGGACACGCAGTATAGTAAGGCGGATCCGAAAGATCGATAATGTCATCAATACTAGCGACAGGAAAACCTGGCTGCTTCCTGAACAATTCATCAGAAAGAATTTCTTTTAACTTTAGCAGAAAGTACTCCCTTCGCTCTTCATGGCTGTTAAAAGTCAATCCAAGGCAAATGACTTTTGTTGGCTGCTTTCCAAAAAGGTCTAGCTTTGTCATTTTATTCGATAACAAGGCGCACCTTGGACTGATCACGCCCTTTGAGGATGTTTTCGAGATAAGCGTTCAGGCGTTCCCTGAATTCTGTTGGCGTTGCCGGACTGCCATCCGGGAAGAGCGCCGCTTTCAGTTCGTCGAGCCGAACGGCCAGTTTTGCCAGTCCGGACAAGGCCTGCTGAATCGCAGAAAGAAATTCTTGGCTAATCTCATCGGGCAATTCTTTGGCTGTGATGAAATCCTGCAGCATCTTCTCCTGGGCAGGCTTGAGTAGCCTGAAATTAGACTGCACAACGGGGTCTGCTAAATCATTTAAAAGACTGCGTAGCCAGCTCTTGTGAATTCTTTCGAGCTCCACCTTAAGGT